>JAPKAX010000330.1 GCA_028825025.1 Rhodospirillales bacterium
TGCGTGGGCTTGTTTAAGGGCATAATCTTCGTGTTTGTCTAAAACACTTCTGTTGCTTCGCAACTTCCATTCGGTGACATAGTTTGTCAGTCCATCGAAGAATTCGCTCCATGCTTTCGATGATTTGAAGTTAAAATATGGGCTGTCTATATTATTAGGACTGGTTGAGTGGATATATGACACAACACTATCAACCCCCCCACGCTCGTTTGCGATGTCAAATTCTTTTATAATTAATTGGTTGGCCAATTGAGGTCATGAGATTCCCTCCACCGGGATGAGAATTGAGCAATCTAAATCAAGCCCATAATCTTTGTTCAATACCGCAATCTTATCGTCGACTGAAGTTTGGGTTTAGTAATTTTCGTTCAACCAATTATAGTTTTAATTTTCGCTCATTTGGACGACATTGTCAGCCTGACCAAAGGTGCTTTCCGTCCCACTATGACAGGTAAGCTCGTCGTCTACAATTTCTGTCATACGGCTAGAGGCGCGACTGTATTCGGTCGAAGACATTTAGCCACTTCCTCAATATTATTTTCAATTTTAAAGGCTTGGATTGTGGGGCGGCTATGGTGCCATCTAGCGTTGCTTTGATAAAGCTGCGCAAAGTATTTTTAACATTTTCGGCACAGCTGTCGCGTTTGTAACGGTATTTTGTGATAGGTATTTTGCGCCAGAAGGGCAATCATGACATTTTTTCCTAAATTCTTGCATACTACATAGACAATGAATAGGGCAAAAATCGAACTGATCGTTGCTGTTGATATCAGTCACAGTCTTGCGGTCTGGATCTACAAGATCAAAGTAAAGTTCGATCAGCGACCCCCCAGGATATTGGAGGATTTGTAGGCCAAGAGTGTCTGCAACATCATCAAAAGTGTCGCCTTGCCCCAAATAACCTCACGTGCTAGAGTGTTATTGACAAAAATGTCTTGGCTTATAATTTTTTTACTACAGATTGAGCATTTAAAACGCTCATATTGATCTGTCCTATTATGAAAGTTCATTTCAGGAAAAACTTTTATACTAGATAACCTATACACTAAACGCTTTTAAGCGGAGTGATAAAAGAAATAATTTATTCAATTTATAGACTGTAAATAAATAATATTAGGGTAGTTATAAGTCTTAGAGTAGATAGGAATAGACTTTAAGACTTGGGGTTTAATTGCGGCTGGCTAGTGACGGTATTTTTATCACCACGAGATATAGTGCTCTATGGATTTATCTATTGGAGGGTGAGGATCACTTTTGGGGCTTCTGACGTGGGATGAAAATTGTGCACCGATAGGGTTTGATGTGCCCGCTAGCCTCATAGCGTTGACAAATGATAAAATCGTACACTTATCATATCAGTCCTAAATGCACTTTTAATTTAGATTAAAAATCCTGTGATCAGTCAATGTCGCCGTGCAATTGAACCGTACAATATTATGCATCCTTTGCTTGCCTGTAGGCTACGGTGCATCGACCCTGTTGGGACCTGCTGGCCGCAAACGAGCCTGTGCTCAGAACTGGAATATTATTTCCAGTGCCATAATTTTAATCTGGTTGTTGTCATTTACTGTTTTTTCATGCAGAGTAAACCACTGTAACTCGTCAATTTGTAAAGATGACGCGTGTGGCGTGTTATAGCAAAAAGACTACTAGCTAAGGTAATTCAGGGCTATGAAGTATTCGTTCCCCGACTTGGATACGATTGAAAAAGACACCGTTTTTGACCCATTGAGCTAGCTATGGTGCCTATTTTGCAAAAGTCTCTGCCCTATGATGTGCGCGTAAAGCGGCCTCTGCCCGCAATTCAGCCGCTACGGCGACCCGATTGGCTGCAGATTGACGACGTCTACGATCAGCAGATCGCAGAGCGTGAGTGGTTGCTGAAAGGGCAGAAGAGTGAGGTTCTAGAGATGTCGGAGGGCGCTCGCCCTGCAGCCGAAGAATTGCTCGATGAGGTGCTAGAAGACCTTAGCCAACGCGATGATTTTACTGTTACGAGACAGTTTGTTTGGCGACCTGACGGGGTCTGTGTTGAGATAGACCGCGGTGATCCGCTCCGTGTGTTGGGTCAGTTGGTGCAAGAAGATCTGTGCCTGTTGGAAAAAATTGGTGACGAACATGTCCTAACTGGTGCTGTTTTATGCTTTCCGGCCAGTTGGACGTTGGCAGAAAAGTTCATGCGCCCATTGGTCGCCATTCACGAGCCGGTTGATAGCTATGACGACAATATTGCCAAACGTGTGCAACGGCTGTTTGATGGCGTAAAACCGGAACGGCCGTTATGGCGGTATAATATGTTGCGATATGTCGACCCGACCCTGCATCAGCCGCGACCCGAAGTGGCGCCGCGCGCGCACCTTGATGGTCAAGATTCTCGCTATATCCGGTCAGAGCGGCAATGCATTTTGCGGCTACCTAAAACCGATGCTGTGGTATTTTCGATTCACACCTACGTGCTGAAATACAGCGATGTGCATCTGTAAAAAAGGCGCTCCAATTGGAGCGCCTTGAACCGTAGATTTCATACTAAATCCTGTTTCTTAGCAGCTATAGTACATGCTAAATTCCACCGGATGCGGGGTGTGCTCGTAGGTCTCAATTTCTTCCATCTTCAATTCGACATAGCCATCGATTTGATCTT
>JAPKAX010000083.1 GCA_028825025.1 Rhodospirillales bacterium
CACCGACCGTCTCGAATGTTTTATGCACTTCTCGCGCAGTAAGCAGCATGTCAATGCCTTCCGTTATGACACTAAGCTAGCACAGACAGCCCGACTGAAAAGTTCAACCAGCAGCGCTGTCAGCGCAGATGAGAACAAGCATTAAAGTTAAGGCTGTTAGAGTTAGGTGTTTGCCATAAGATATTTAATTATTGCTAATAAATAATATTAAATTACGTCCCCCCCAACTACCTTCATCAGCATTTCCGTTGGAGGCCTCACCCAAAGTGATCAGTAGGGAGAACGGGATAATGAACACAGGCAAAGTAATCTTCTTTGGGCCGGAAGAACTTTTAGGTATATGTAAAAAGTCTTTAGATAACTGAACCCTCGCGCTGGATGGCGACCCAAGCGACTATTTTCTTAACTATTTTGATAGGAAGGACACGCCAATACATGATAAAAGGCGTTCCGTCCTTCTTATAATTAATTGCCTTACCTTCGAACGTTCCTCCAGATTTTAGGGCATCAGCAAGCCGTTCTATTACTTTTGCATCCGTGCCAGGACCTTGAAGAATTCGAGGAGTATTGCCAATTACAGAAGCAGGGTCATGCCCAGTGAGCTTCTTGAATGCTTCGTTGACGTATATGATCTTACCTTCGGCTGATGCATCAGTGATCAGTATTGAGTCAAAACTATTTTCTGCAAGTACCTCCAAAAGCGCTAAGCAACCTTCGGTGTCCTCCAATACATTTGTAAGTGAATTGGCCATTTTTATCCTTTTTAATTATAGTAAGTATTATTATGTATTTTTATCATCATTTTTTTTACGTAGTGAAACTCTTTCTGGATCACAAGTGCAACACCTGCTCTATAGTCCTATGTCCTCATTAAGAATTCCATCAATGTTGGCCCAAAGCCGAACTTAACTGCTGGTTGGCAACTAAGGCTATGGACCTAAAATGGTCAGGTGGTAATACCCACGGAGTTCTAGCTGTAACTTAACCGTTCTCCGTGTTTAGTTATATCTTGATAACCAGTTTTCCAAAATGTCCAGCACCTCGCATAGCGTGATAGGCTGACCGGGCATCCTTGAAATCAAAAGTCTGATCAATCACCGGTTTCAGGTTATGGGCCTCGATTGCGCGGTTCATATCAGCAAACATAGCCCTTGATCCGACGTAAATACCCTTCACGGTTATAGATTTTCTCATAATCGAGGTTGGGTTGGTTGCACCTGTAAAACCTGTCAAAACACCTATCAGACCAATAATACCACCAACTCTCACCGCATTTACCGACCGGTCAAATGTCCCAGGGCCGCCGACTTCTACAATGCGGTCAACGCCTGATCCGCCAGTAAGTTCCAAAACAGCCGCGTCCCATTCAGGGTTCGTTCGGTAATTGATGACTTCACCAGCACCCAGTGACTTCATCCTTTCCAATTTGTCGTCCGATGATGATGTGACGATTGTCCGTGCACCCATCATTGTACAAAATTGCTGGGCGAAAACAGAAACACCACCGGTTCCAAGTAACAGCACCGTCTCTCCGGCCTTCACCGTGTGTGGAAGTGTTAATGCATGCCAAGCAGTTAGTGCTGCGCAAGGAAGGGTCGAGGCCTCCTCATCAGTTAGGCCGGCAGGTGTATGAATAACACCGTCTTCGGGCAGAATGACCTCCTCTGCCAAGACGCCCTGACGTGTCCCCCCTAACGCCGAAGCCATGACGGGAGCGCTGATTTCACCAGCTACCCACTCTTCAAAAAAGCAAGAGGTAACCCTATCCCCTTCCTTCAACTTTACTCCCTCACCAACGGCGGTTATCACACCCGCCCCATCAGAGTTTGGCACTAATGAAAATGGCAATTTGCGAGCACCTGCTCCCTCGATCGTAATCAGGTCACGGTAATTAATAGAGTTCGCATTCATGCGCACCCGCACCTGTCCAGGGCCTGGGGTGGGTGTTTTACGCTCTCCAAGATGCAGTGCATCTACTCCATCACCAGAAATAATTTCCCATGCGCGCATTCCAATTGTCCTTTTAAAATATAAATATAAATATAGATAAGGTTGTATCTGCGGTCAGCTCTTATTGCAACTGAGAAAACACCAAACTTTACACGGCCTTTTGACCTCATATTTTTGTTTGAGGCGGTCCTATATGTCGACGTGTTTATACTGTAGCCCTCCGTCGAAGGCTGAGGTTGAGCCAATTTGGGCAGTTCCCTGAAGGCTTACATTTAGAATTATTCTACGCGCTTGAATGTCTCTCACTACAGAGGCAGTCGAAGACATCTAAATTATATCTCCGACAATATTACCTTTTATTTCACCATCAATAATCAGTGTGCCTTTCGTATGAAGATCGCAGATTGTTTTAATATCAGACTTCAAACGAGATGGTATTGGGTGTTTATATTCTTGATTGCTCATCTACAATTTGTATTTGAGATTTGGAGTTTAAAGTATATATTTATTAGTGACCTTATGACCACATATCAGATGGTGGAACAGTTGGCTGTTAATCGTAGTATCCCACACATTTGTTTTAAAAATACAAAATAATTTCAGATATCAGTTAGTCACTTTGCATCTCGTTACGTACGTTGCGACCTTGATCGGGTAAAACCCAAATAGCCATAACTGGGTATTGCGTTTATGTTGTATCTCCCGTGTCGACCGAGGCCACCTTAACGAGACTGGTTAAACTAACAGCCAACATATGATCGCCCACCAGGATCTGCCCTCTTGCGACAACACGATTGTTTGCATTGATTTCTCAGTCGTCAGTAACATTGCGATCTAATTCAACAAAAGCACCATGGCCTAGTTTTAAGGTCTGTGGTATCTCCATCATTGTTATCCCAAAACAGCCGCCAACTTGATTTCGACGTCGAGCAAAGCCTCAAGTTCTGTTTCAAGTATAGTGACGCTATCTGAGGCTATTTTACTATAAGCCATGTGTAATAATCTTCCCCCGTAATAGTGCAGCAAGAATTAACGTGGTTTCCCTTCTGAATATGCTTCAGGAGGTAAATAGAGGGATTGCATCTCTTTTCCTAATTTATTTATTTGTCGGAAAGAAACAGTTTCACCTGCTTTATATAATTTCTGTCTGCAACTTACCGCACCACTCTGGAAATTTGACGTAAAACAGAATATGCCGTCAGGTTTTACGTACCATTTTCCTATTAAGCCGGGGGACGTATCTACTACATGCTCCATTGAGCCATCTGATGCAAAATACCAAGTGAGAAGTACTCCACGACCTGTCCGCCGCGTGAGCGTCTTATTCGAAAGGAACGCTTTGCCTTCCGGCCCGGTCATTTTATTTGCTGCAGTTTGCGGATACATTTCTTTTAGTTCGCTCACTGCGTCAGAAGCAGCAGCAATTGCATCTGTCGCTCCCCAACTGAAGGAACAGAATCCTGAAAGTAACGCCACGGTAAATATTTTTTTCATTCGTCTATTTTTCCTAATTATTTCTCGTGAACTTACACGTCTATTTGTTGAAATGAAAATAATAATTTCAGCGTGTAAAGTCTAACTTCATAAGTATCTCAATTTACGGCCTAGGGCGTAATCTTAGCCCCACCGAGCGTTACCGGTTTCAATTGCTGGGATACTCTAACGTCTTTCCAGATATCAGTTAACCTTTCATCATCTCGTTTCGTGCGGAGCGACCTTGATCTGTTAAAACTTAAGTACCTATTATATCATGCACCAGACCCGTTTGAAGGCGTTGTGGGCTAATAGCACAGGTATAGTGCCTGTAATCTAAATCGCTTCAGAAACATCGCTTCTATCGTGGCTTTCGGCTTCAGAAAACGAATAGCGGGACTGTTGCCACTCCTTGCATCTAAGTTTTATGATTGGCTACAACAAACGGCGCTGAACATTGATCGACTTCCGTAACTATTCCGGAATTGCGACAAAGTTTGATATAAATCAGCACCTTCTTCGTCGCGAACATTATCTAATATTCCCGCATAATTTGTCTCATCAACATACAACTAGATGGGACTACAAATGGAACAGAACAATCTTCAGTTAATCGCAGTTACACCCCTGCGTAAGCTACTTGGTGGTGTCAGCGATATGACATTGTATAGATGGGAACGTGAACAGAGTTCTCCCGGTCAATTCGAGTATCATCGCCCATGCCACGATTAGCATTTACGATACCTTTGGTGCCTTTAATGGAGGTGCTGAACCTACTTCCTTACGGTACGATAGTTTATCATCTGCGTCTTGCTAATATCTACTCTTGTTTGCGTATTGTGGATGGCTGTATTTGGCGGAACGGCGCTTTTGCAAATTGCAAACTATGGTTGTCCTCGCGCAAAGGATGCAGCGATGGAGCTTCGTCTTTTCGTTATGCTTTCTGAATTACTGATGCCCCAGATCACATCGGGTATTGGCATCATTTTGGTTCTTGTATTCTTTGTCACTTCGTTAGATTTGGGGTCCTTGGTCATTGATACCATTACCGCCGCTGGTAAGACCTATGGGCCATTGCCACAGCGCGTATTTTGGTGCGTCATTTTAGGATTAGTTGCCATTGCACTTTTCCTTGGTGGTGGTCTTGCCGCTCTCCAAACAATGGCGGTGACCACGGGGTTACCGTTCGCAGCACTTTTGCTTCTAATGTGTGTTGGGTTATGGAAAGGCTTACGGCAAGCAGTGGACAATAAAAATTAGACAGGGTCAAATATAAAATTCTTAAAATCAACCCTAAGCTTTCTATTGGAGTTCATAGTGTCGACGGAAAGATTCGAGAAGAAAGTACCCAGTTTCTTGTCGAATCATCCACGCCTAAATCCCGAAAACCCCTTGGCTATTGACGGCTTCGTTAGGTAGAGTAGTTTATGGATTTGATACATTCGTTTTAAATACTTATGCACTGACTGGCATAAACATGCCTCAATTAAGGAACTCTCAATGCGCCCATTTCTACTCTCTATCATATTCTCTTTTCTGCTTATAGTACCAGCATTCGCGGCGGAAATGACGGTTTATAAGGACCCCAGTTGCGGCTGTTGCGGTAAATGGGTGAAGCACATGGAAGCCGCAGGTCATACAGTCCATACCATCAACACTGAGAGTATGGACAACATAAAGACAACCCTCGGCGTGCCTGAACAGTTACGTTCGTGTCATACAACAAAGGTTGACGGCTACCTTCTCGAAGGCCACGTGCCTGCCGCGGATGTAGAGAAGCTGCTTTCCGAACGCCCAAAAGCACGGGGTCTTGCTGTTCCCGGTATGCCGATGGGTGCGCCTGGTATGGATATGCCCGGAGTTTCCCCTGACAGCTATAAGGTAATTCTTTTTGGTGATGAGCAAGTTCAGGCTTATACTCATTATTAATACCTAATCAGACGGACTTCAAACTGACGGATCCAATTAAAATAATGCCTTAGTGGGAAACTGCTTGGGAGTTTATTTTTAGACTTTTACATGGCCTAAAAACTGGGCTGAAACACGGTGCTTGAAAACCTGTTCATCTCATCCCCGCTTTCTTTCATAACTTTACTCGTCATTTATGCCGATAATACCAATTGGAGATACGCTATTTCGGGACTACCCAAACCACCAAGAGTTTCCAATAACAAACTTGGAATAGCCTATATGGCTGGGGGCATGTTCCTGTTTGCTGCAGTTGACATGCAAGCTAAGTTTCTAACCGAAACTCTGCATCCTTTGCAAATCGTTTGGTCACGGCAAACTGGTCTATTGTTGGGTATTTTAGTCATATTGGCATTTCGTGGTTTCAGTATTCTTCGTACTCAGCATCTCGGCCTACAAGTTGCTCGTGGCGCGATGGCGGTAGGCTCGGCATCGATATTCATCTATGCTGTTAGCTTTGTGCCGTTAGTGGACGCGATTGCCGTCACCTTTGTCGCCCCGTTTATGGTTACGCTTATTGCCGCATCTGTGCTGCGTGAGACTGTAGGCATCCGCCGGTGGACAGCCGTCGCTATCGGGTTTGTTGGGGTTCTGATCGTGACCAGACCGGGATTGGGGGTCGTTCACCCAGCAGTATTTCTTATCCTTATTGCCGCACTTCTATTCGCACTTCGTCAGATCTTATCACGGTTCGTGGCGGGGACTGACCGGATCATAACAACCGTTGCTTATACCGCCCTAGTGGGAAGCGCTATTATGACGGTTCCCCTGCCCTTCGTCTGGCGTACGCCCGAAACATCTATCGAATTGATCCTGTTGGTTAGCATGGCTTTAATAGCCGCAGTTGCCGAAATACTGGTGATCAAGGCATTGGACGTTGCCGATGCTGTGGTTGTAGCTCCCGTTCATTATTCGATCATCATTTGGGCTACTTTTTATGGGTTTATGGTCTTTGATCAGCTGCCCGATATGTGGACACTGGTTGGGGCATCGATCATCGTCGTTATGGGGATGTATACACTGTATCGTGAGTGGCGTGTGAATTCTTGCTAACCCCCGCACATATATCGAGGAATTTATTTACTGTTCTGAGAGTTTGATTAGATGGCCCATATCAGGTTTGTCTTGTTTGCTGCCCAAACAGTGAGGTTATCCTATCTTTAGCTCTGTATTCGCTCAGAGGTATCGTTTCTGTTTCTTTTTCAGCGGGCTTAACAAAAGTTCTATCGAGTTCAGTTGGCTCAAAGAAGGCCTTATCAAGCAAAACGGATTGCGCGACAAGTTTTACATCTTGTCCTTTTATTTCCATTATACGAAAATGTGGAGGTAAGTAAGGGTTATCGAGCAGACTCACAACCTCCCACGTCGATTTAAAAGTCCCAAGTTGGACAAATAAATCTCCAAGTTGAGCCTGCTTCTGTTTTCTTTTAAACATCAAATATCCTTAAATCATGATTGAATAAATGTTTATTAGAAAATAGTTAACAAAATAGAAACAGCACCTCATTAGTAGAATAAGGATTAGTTCCTTTTACCGCTTCACTTTTTATCTGAGTGCTTAATACTGGATAATAGATATATGTTGGCGAGCCTTGAATAAATTCAGTGTATTGTTCATTATCAATATGTTGAATAGATTAAATCATCTATCTAGTTAAGTAAGTATGTATGTGAATCTCTACTAAAGTGGTACAAGTCGATAACGAAAACTACTTCTAATGTAGTTATTTTGGCGATAGCTTTGGCGACAAAATGACAGATTTTATTTTATAAATTCAATTTCTACGAACTTACATTCGAAGTCATTCCCATTAATAACGTCATGCTCAACACCGACCTCTCGAAAATAGGGCACACCGTTATGCATCGGTGCTATGGTATTTTCGCGGCCACCTGTATTGATTTCAAGTTGACCATCAAATAAAGGGATGACGATATAGTCATATTCATGCCGATGCCATCCAGTATTGTCACCACGTTTTTTGAAGCTCCACTCAGTAACACGAGTACGCTCATTAGTAATCAAGATTGTCGAGATAGCGTTGCCGTCTTTGTGCTTTTCGCACATTTATCCTACTCCTTCATTAAATTAGGGAAACAAGGATTCTAATTTGACTTTTATTATTAGAGCCTAACCAACTGTTTTATCACAAGCATTCCCTTCGGTATCGTTTTGGTTATGAAGCCATTCAATGACATCACAACGGTTGCATCGCATTGGATCAAGCGGGAGGCTAATCAAGCTAACGAGCCATCAATCAACTGATGCAGTGCTGAGCCGCTATCGTGTGTTGCGTTGTAAACAGTGTTTACTGCCTTATCGTAAATTGAGAACCGATTGGCTGACCATTTCAGTCCATTCAGTAAATACGCCTTGAAAAGCCTGTAGATAGATCAGTGGGATGCTTCGTTCGTCTTTGCCACACATAATACCACAGCAACATTGAGCGCAGTATGAGGCGCACGGCGTTTCCACAACCCTTCGATCATTTTACATATAGTCTCAGCCAGTATAGCGTCCTCATCCGATAGTGGGTCTCGCTTTTTCAGACTTTTATATAATAACTTTTGATCATTGGCTATAAATGCGCAGCATTGTTGAGTTAGATCGCATTGTAAAGGTTCCGCCAAAACAAAACTCTAGGGAGAAATCCGTCTGATGTGATGGTTTGCAAAGCAATCACGTTGCTGAAACGTGCAATAACCAAGAAACAACGATTAAATGATTTCCGATCACGTCTTAATTGGCCTGGTCTTTACGAATACTGGCACTAATCGAGGAGCCTTATGTAAAACCTAATCCGTTTTCACGGGTCGCCAGGGTTCACCAAAAATAGGCTCTTTAGGGGGAATGGGAGGTAAGGACCACGCCCCGGTTCCAGGCGGACGAATATCGGCATCCACATGAACATCTATGAGGGCAGGCTTGTTTGAAGCAACCGCTTCAGCCAGAACACCTGCAAAATCCTGAGACCGGGTAACCGTGTGAGCAGATACTCCTGCTGCACGTGCCCAAGCTGCAAAGTCTGGGTTATAAGGCTCTTTTTTCTCACCATGATAGAATGCCGTACCTATTTCACGGCCATCAAAATAGGCATACTGTAAATCGCGGATCGCGGCCCAGGCAAAGTTATTCCATACCACCCAAACAACGGCGATGTTGTATTCAACGGCCGTACACAGGACATGCGGCACCATAGTAAAACCTCCATCACCACAGATGGCAACGCAGGGTCGGTCAGGTGCTGCTAATTTTGCACCAAGAATAGAACTGGGGCCAAATCCCATTCCCGAATACCCCCAAGTATTGAGCATCGTTTGCGGTTGGCGTGCTTCCCAGAACTGCATGAACCAATTGTGGTGTATGCCTGAATCTAGCGAAATAATAGCATTGTCAGGAAGGACGGCGCGACAATCCGCTACAATTCGTTCAGGCCGGATCGGATTGCTATGTGTCTCGAACCCAGGTTTTATAAATACCGCCCATTCCTGTTTCCAGATTTTGATGTCCTGATGCCACGCCTCCAGTCGAGGTTTTCGGCCAACGGACCGCTGCTCCAATTCTGCAAGGATTTGTTGTAAAAAGGCTTTTGCATCGGCCAATACGCTTAGGTCCGGAACGTAATTACGCCCCAACTCATCGTTATCAATATCGACATGAATGAGTTTTGTGTCTGGGAAATTCCATGAATAACCGGGCACCCATGAAGAAGAAGACCGATCATCGAAGCGTGCGCCAATGGCTAGCACCAGATCGGCATGACGGCCAGCCTGATTAGCTGCATAGGCCCCATTTCGTCCAATGAAGCCTAGCGACATTTCATCGCTCATATCCAGGCAGCCCATACCATTTGGAGAGCTGATTACGGGAATGGAAAGCTGATGGGACAAATCTGTCAATTCCTCCCCAGCTTCCGATAAAGTAACACCGTGACCGATAAACAAAGCGGGGCGCTGTGCCGCTAATAGTTTGTCTACTACTTTGCAAACCGCTTCTTGACTGGCACCGCTTCGGCGGCTGTTGAAGCCGTTCCAGGCTGGCTCTTCATCAACCTCTCCACTTTCCATGAACAAATTATACGGAACATCCAGATTTACAGGGCCGGGACGCCCACTGGTCATGGTCGTTGCCGCCTGGCGCATGGCTAAAGGAAGCATCTCGACGCGAGTAGGTTGAAAGCTCCGTTTTACTACCGGCTTGATGACATTATTAAAATCCGCTTGATGATGTCGGTTAAGTTCTTGAAACGGTCCGCGATTAAACTGTGAAGTGGGAACGTTCGCGGTAATTGAGAAAATCGCTGACGAGTCAGTTTGAGCGACGGCGAGACCCATTATTAAATTTGCAGAACCTGGGCCAGTTGACGTCAACGTTGCTGCCGGTTTGTGACTAACCCTGAAAAACCCGTCCGCCATATGAGCCGCTGTCTGTTCATGTCTTGGCGACACTAGCTTTACTTTGTCTTTTACATCATAAAGAGAATCCAAAAGGCCTACATTTCCGTGGCCACAAATGCCAAATACATAAGGGATTTCTTCTTTTACCAAAAATTCTGCAATCAGGTCGCCACCCTTACGTCGTGTCATTATTTTTTTCCTTTGAAGTTATTTTTTGTATTAGCTTTGTGCACTTTTGATTATTTTTTCTGCGCCTCGCTCACCAATCATTAGTGTCGCCGCATTAATATTTCCGGATGGAATTTGTGGCATAATGGAAGCATCTATAACCCGCAACCCTCGAACACCACGTACTTTAAGGTCTGGATCAACCACCGATTTAGTGTCACCCCCAGCTCGACAAGTCCCAGATGGATGGAATACAGTTCCGCCAGAATTGCGAGCGAATTTTAAAATATCTTCATCGCTGGCAGCACTTGAACCGGGGACGATTTCCTTATCGTAAAGTGATTTAAAAGCCGGTTGTTGATAAATATCACGAAGCATCTTAACACCTGCCACCAACGTTTTTTGGTCCAGTTCCGTGCTCAAATAATTAGGAGTAATACGAGGGTCTGCCAGAGGGTCATCCGATTTTATTTCCAAATAGCCGCGCGATTCAGGACGACTTTGATATACAGCAGCCGTGAATCCAGAATATCTGTGAAGAGGATCCCCTGCTTTATCAGCTGAAAAGGGCATAACTGTGAACTGGAGGTCTGCGCGGCCTTCTATTGCAAATTCACTGCACGCACCCCCACCTACTTGCCCTGCGCCAACTGTTAATGGCCCTGTCCCCTTAAACAACCACTCCAGTCCCATAGACATGAGCCGCAGGGGATTGCGAACTTCATCGTTCAAAGACTGGGGTTTATTTAAGCGAACAATAGTTCTAGCCATATAATGGTCTTGTAAATTTTGTCCTACACTAGGAGCGTCCACTTTAATATTTATGCCATGTCGCTTTAAAATATTTTTTGGCCCGACACCGGAAAGTTGTAAAATTTGAGGTGATTGTATGGCTCCTGCTGACAAAATAACCTCCTGATCAGCGGAGGACACTAAAACATGGCCACCTTTCATCCATTCTACGCCTGTCGCCTTGCCATTATGGATAAGCACTTTTGAAACGTGTACACCTGTTTGAACCGTTAGGTTAGGTCTAGAACGGATGGGATGCAAAAAAGCAACTGAAGCGCTTTCGCGCCAGCGGTTATTAATGGTCAGCTGAAAGGCCCCGACGCCATAATTAGACCCGCCATTAAATCCATCATTTTCAGGTAAACCATACTGCTTTGCCGCTTCAATCCAGGCCTGGCAGCTGGGATTACTATTGCGCAAATCAGAAACCGACAACTCCCCCGCTTTTCCTCGACCTGCGTCGGCTCTTCCCGAATATGTTTCTATGCGAGTAAAATAAGGAAGAACGTCTTCGTAACTCCAACCCTTTGCTCCCGCTGCTTGCCAATCGTCAAAATCTTGGGATTGGCCCCTGATGAAGAGCAGGGCATTAATCGAACTCGAGCCTCCGATCACCCGCCCTCGAGGCCAAATAAGGCTGCGGCCTGCTGTTCCGTATTCAGGTTCCGTTTGGAATTGCCGAGAAAACCGCTTATCAAATACTGTTTTTACATAGCCCACTGGTAGTTTGAGCCAATAATTACGGTCCCATTCGCCCGCCTCTAACAGTAAAACACTACAATTAGGATCAGCAGATAGTCTATTTGCTAGGACACATCCCGCCGAGCCAGCGCCAACAATTATATAGTCGTACCCATCCAAGTTTTCTTTTGTTGTCTCTTGCTCACTCATTTGACAGATTTTCCCTACTAACCCTAATTTTCACACGCTTTGTCTCATTAAGTTTTATTTTAAATAACGTCATTCCAACTGATCAAAGCTCGCTCCTGATAGGGCAAATCCCAAGCCGCACAGTTTTCGGCATTGACGATATCCACAGGTAACTCAATTAGCTTCGGTACAGGTTTTCCATGCAAAATCCGGAGCGCTGCAAGCGTCGATGCGCAGGCGATCTTCATGGCATCAAAAGCGGCAGAAGCCTTCATCTTTCCTTCTTTAATCGCATCAATTGCCTGCGGCATGGCGTTGACACCAACGATGGGGACTTTCATATTTACTTCCTCCATCGCATCAATCACACCAAGCGCCATGAAATCATTTGCTGACAACACCCCGTCTATTCTCGTGTGCTGAGACATAATTTTTTCAAAGACGTCTTTAGCATCTTGACGCTGATAAAACCCACTTTCCTGTGCGATTACCTGGAAACTCGGTTGTGACTTAATGGCGTCTAAGAAACCTTGAGTTCTTGGTGGACTGGTCGGTGAATTTGTATTGCCTTCAATAATGACAATATGGCTACCTTCTGCCAAATCTTTAATCAGATAGTTCGTAATCGACACCGCTAGGCTGTAATTGTTAGATCCCACAAAAGTGTCCGCCTGAACATTTTCAGAACTGCTGACAAAATAAACAAAAGGGATTTCAGCCTTTCGGATTTTGAGTATGCTTTCGTCCAATGCACTCGGATGGGTGGGCGCAAGAAGTATCGCCGCAGGGCGTGCCGCAATTGCATCTTCAATCAATTGCGCTTGCTGTGAGGTATCATCAGGAATATCAGGAAAGGTATGAATAACTTCAAAATCAGAAAGAGTTGCTATCCGACTAGCACCGATGCGTGCACCTTCATAGGCAGGGTTGGTATTGTTTTTAGTTATACAACATAATTTTCTTGTCGAAGGCATAGTGTCTTAGTCCATCATAATGTTTTAAATACATAAATTGATCGTGTGCAATAATCAAATAGTTTTTTGGGAGTGTGTCAGTAACA
>JAPKAX010000331.1 GCA_028825025.1 Rhodospirillales bacterium
TGCGCCTAAATCAAGAGCAGCTTCTTCCTGCGTCTGGTCAAATCTTTGCAATCGAGCCACAAAAATTAAGAAGCAATAAGTGGAAACAAAACAGGTTTGACCGAGTATCGTTAAAAATATTCCATTCCGCCCCAAGTCCGTAATAAACCCGTCGCCGCCAATCGTCGCAATGCGATCCCAAAGCACAACCGTCGAGATTCCAATAATGACGCCTGGAAACAAAACTGGCATGATTGAAATCGAATAAAAGATAGTTCTCGCACGGCTATGTACTTGCGTTAAAACAATGGACGCAGCCATACCAATTGGTACTGATAGGCACACGACGCCACTGGCTATAATCAAACTGGTTATTATGCCATCCTGCAGACGCCAGTCAGTAGCTAACCCTGCTAGATGTTGACCATCATAGGCGATTTTACCCTCATTGAACCATCTGAAACTAAAGCATTCCCACGGCGAAATTGCTGGGAACTCAGCGGAATTAAAAGCCGTAAAGCTCATGATGATAAGTGGTCCAAACAGATAAGTGAAAAAGATGAAAATATAGATGCCCAAAAGTATATTCAATGTGTGTTGAGATTTCATCGCACAACCTCACCAATTTTCACTTTGAATATTCTCATCATCAGCAGAACAAAAACTACTGAAGCCGTCAGCAGTAAAATAGAATACGCCGCACCTCTTGACCAATTATCGTTCATATTGAACCACTGATAAATCAGCTGGGTAAACCAATAAGTATTTGGGCTGCTCAAGACAACAGGCGTAGCTAACGCACCCGCAGTCAACATGAAAACCATTGTACTCCCAGAAGCAATACCCGCTTTCGCGTGCGGTATAACAATGCGCCAATGGGTTCTCCATGTGGACGATCCCAAGTCTTCGGCAGCTTCAAGCTGGTTTGTATCCAAGGTCTCAATTGCATTGTACAATGGAAAGATCATAAGCAGAATATACGCGTAGGTTAAGCCTGTGTATAAGGCTATATCCATTGCAATAAAATTGATCCCTTTATCAATCAAACCGGTGCTCAAAAGGAGTTTGTTAATTACACCCTCACCTGCAAACAGAATACGCAACGCAAAAGAACGCAGTAACTCATTGATCCAAAAAGGTATAATTAAAGAAACTATCAAAAGCCTTGCCGTATTTGGGCTAGCAACTTTGGCAATATAAAATGCAATTGGATAGCAGAAGCAAAGGTTGATGACTGTCACCAGAACTGCAGTTATGATCGTATCAAAAAATACGCCAATATCGACATAATTATAAGCATCCTTGCTAGATTCAGCCCCATATAGAAAATGCTTATAGTGCATCAAGGTGTATACGTCATCTGAACCACCACGCAAAAGGGGCGGCAGATTTGGCCTAAACGACAAGTCCAGCATATACAATTGCGGGATGATAATCAGGAAAATGATCCAAAACCCTATCGCGATAAGAAAATATCCCGAGAGAAATGGCCCATTTCTGTTAAAAAAATATTTCATTTAGTGGTCCAATCAATCGACAGCGACAGCGCTCCTGGGAAGGACTACCGCGTTTTGCGAGGAAAACGTTAATTCAACATCTTTTTCTGTTGAAAGGTCACTGGTATCAACCACGTTCGGAACACTAAATCTTACATTCATTTTGGATTTTATACTCAAATAAATATTTTTTAAATTACCTTCAAATTCGACTGTTTTTAATTGGGCTGTAAAGCTGTTTTCCAATTCATTGGCCTCAGTTTTCATGAAGATCGTCTCAGGCCGGACAAACATTATAACATCCTGACCTTGAATGAATTTGTGCTTTTTTTGGTCCTTATTGTTTCCAGCTTTCGCAAGAAACAAGTGGCCATTAGTCTCGACCTTGACCACATCATTTTCTGTGGAAACAACTTTTCCATAAAAAGAGTTGTTTTCGCCAACAAAGGTCGCAACGAAAGGAGACTGAGGCGCTTCATATACGTCGTGGCATGATCCTACCTGCTCCAATTGCCCTTCATTCATAACTGCGATACGATCCGACATTGTCAGCGCTTCGCCCTGATCATGGGTAATATAAATAAATGTAATGCCCACCCGTTTTTGAATAGCTCTGAGCTCTGTTCTCATTTTTTGCCGCAACTTCAAGTCCAGCGCAGACAGCGGTTCATCGAGTAATAAAACTTCCGGCTCTATTGCCAGAGCTCTGGCAATCGCAACCCGCTGGCGTTGTCCACCAGACAGTTCATGAACTTTCTTATCCCCCTGCCCCACTAAATCCACCAAATCTAAAAGTTCGTCGGCGCGTTTTCTGCGTGCAGCTTTCCCGAAGCCTCTAACTTCGAGCGAAAATGCTATATTGTCCGCCACAGACATCAGAGGAAACAAAGCGAGATTTTGGAAAATCAATGAGGTTGGCCTCTTGTTGGGGCCGAAACCGGTCATGTCTCTATTGCCTATTAAGACTTTACCCTCTGAAGGGTCTAAAAAGCCTGAAATCGCTCGTAAAAGTGTTGTCTTACCACAGCCAGAGGGGCCTAAAAAACTAAAAAATTCATCTTTTTCAATTTTTACACTAACGTTTTTTGCAGCATAAAAATTTCCAAAGGCAATGGAAACGTTCCGCAACTCGACATCAGCACTCATAAT
>JAPKAX010000332.1 GCA_028825025.1 Rhodospirillales bacterium
CGTTGGATCCACAGATGAATATCTGGAAAACGGCGCAGCCAATCGTAGAGGATTATATTAAAAAAAGAATTGGGCCCCGCGCCTTGTTGCGGGATTTGTCAAACACCGTTCAAGTTTTGGCCCGCTTTGGTCCGCGCCTGCCAGCGCTGGTTGAAGAGGTGCTGCTTCGTCGTGCGACACAGACCATAGAGAAACCTTCTGCGCCACAAAGAAATCGGTTTGTTTGGATTTTGTTTGGGGTAGTGATTGGGATTGCAGCAGTTTTTTTGACACAACAGGGGTGGCCCTGATTGCGGGACTTATGAGTTATTCTGCAGGCCCTTAAAACTCTCAACAGCAACCGAATAAATACCTTTTTTCAGGGTCTTTCTATCTGTGCCCTTCCCAATCAATCAAGGATTTTGAGGTTAGACCGATCTTTTTTTGGGTCATTATATTGCCATCTGTATCCTTAGAATTAGCTGCGTGTGGGCGGTTTATTTTTCTGAATTCACAGACAGTAGTGCCGCGGTACCTTCAAAATAAGTCTTAGAATTAATGCAAGCGTTTCTACTGATCAAACCAGCAATGCCGAGATCGCCATTACTGGCTATCTTTTCAAGTAAGGTTTTGATTTTTCCATGTAGATGTTCATGAATCAGACGGGCTGGTGTGGTCAATTGTTAAGAATAACCTGAGTACCGTTTCAAAGATTGGCAACAATTTCTTTTGCAGGAATTGCGCGTGCGAGTCCGCTTGATTGACCTGCCCACGCTTGTATTTTAGTTAAATCATTTGATTCTATGGCTTCGTCGCGCATCTTCTGTGTCAGGTTCCGTTGGATTGGATAAGGCGCAGGGTCGGGTGCTAAGGGTGAAGTCGCAGCATTGGTATATTCCGTCCGCAAACTGCGTCCGAGCCTGCCGGAGAAAACCCGACTGGCAACTGTGTCTTCTGGTGCTGCACGATCAATAGCGTCTGACCAGGCGGATGCGATGGCGGCCTCTGGTGCACGAAGAAATCCCGTTCCGATTTGAACGCCTGACGCGCCAAGGATGAGCGATGCAGCCATACCCCGATCATCGCTGATTCCGCCTGTTGCAATGACCGGAATCTTAACAGCATCAACAACTGCAGGCAAAAGTGAAAATAGCCCAACCATGTTGTTTGCTTGAGAAGCTGCGAAAGCACCCCGGTGTCCTCCAGCTTCCATGCCCTGTGCGATTATAGCGTTTGCACCTGCTTTTTCAGCCGCAAGGGCCTCTGAAACCGTGGTCACTGTTGCAAACCACCGAATTTTACGCATTTTTAGTTCGGCGATGAATTTGGCAGGGTAGAGGCCCATGATTGAGGAAACAGCTGCTGGGCCTACCTTGAGAATGGCGTCGCATTGAACATCAGATGCGTCCTTGACCTAAATAAACTTAACAAGACTAACTATGAATGCTCAAGTAAATTTAGCAATACGTTTCAACTGAATCAGCTTGATTTTATCGTCGCAACGTCCTCTGAATATCAACGTCAGTACTGAGTATGTATCACCCGTCGAGTATGGGCAGTTTGAGCTGCTAACCCGTTAAAGTTCCGCCGCTTATCTGTTACGCTAGTTCCGGACTAAAGCCTGCGGCAAAACTATCACTGATTTTGATTTGCTAGATATTTTTCGGGTAAATCGCCAGATTTAAGTAATAAATATCAGTTAAAATCACACCCGCCAAAGTGCACGATAAACAACCACTATATATGCACTCGTAAAGCCGTAAAACGGCCCCTTGTTACGCTTCGATTGACAGGATTTTATTGTAGAAATCAAAAAATAAATCCGTCGACTAAATATTTTACCCCTTCATATCTTTAAAATCGTTCTCTCAGAGTGGCAAATCAATTCCCCAGATTCAGTTTGTTATACCGATATCAGCTCTTAGTTACAGAAGGGATCACAGGCTCGCTAAGTGTCCTAAAACGCCGAACTACTTTAGCGGTTGAAAGCCCACGAGGAACCTGAGAAGCCCAGAAAACCAAAATTAAATTAAAAAAAGTACCTTCTAGGCGCAGTTTTAGATCTTAGGTAGGCGTCTTTTTCTTTTTTAAATGATGATTGGCTTCTGTACCCTTTTAGCTGGCATATGGTCTGGTTGCCGTTTGCCCGATCAGGGCTTTAAAAATGTATCACGCTGCTATATATTTAAGAAGCTTGATGATCTTGAGGCATCACGACGCGTTGGAAAGCCTTGCGAGCCTATGATTGTCGGTATACCATACCATACAATAGAGTTTGAGCGCGTGGAAACCGTTGAGAGAACCGCCGTTCTAGCCTCATGAAACACCTATTTACTGAGACAGCCATGAATGTTTACACAGCCTACTTAGAAGAAATTGAAAAGCGAAATAAACAGGGATTAAATCCTGAGCCCATCACAGATGGCGCCCTTACAACTGAGATTATCTCACAAATAAAAGAAGTTCAAAACGAACACCGAGAAGCATCCCTTAACTTTCTTATCTATAATACCTTGCCTGGCACAACCAGCGCCGCTGGTGTGAAAGCTGAATTCTTAAACGAGATCATTCTGGGCAGTACAGTCGTTGCGGAAATCTCTCCAACCTTTGCATTTGAGATGTTGTCTCATATGAAAGGTG
>JAPKAX010000333.1 GCA_028825025.1 Rhodospirillales bacterium
GTTCGCGCGAAGATAGCTAAACGTGTATGACAAGCTAAAAGCAGGTAGCAGACCCGTCTGGGCAACGTGCTGTTCAATTCCATCAAAAAAATCATCTTGCAAAAAAGGCGTAAATTCAGCAGGTTTGGAATTACTAGTTAATGTGGTAAAAAAGTTGCATTTTTTATTGAAGTGTTGCCACGCTTTTTCAAAATCCCCAGCACCAAGGCAAGCACATTACCACCAATGCAATAGCCGATCACATTGACGTGTGGCTGACCAAATATCTCTTTCGCAATCTCTAGCGCAGAGATAAACCCCTCCAGAATAAACTCTTCCAACCCGACATAGCTATAAAGAGCATCGGGATTAACCCCGCTGACAACAAACACGCTATAGCCCTGCTCAGTTGCCAGTTTGATAAAACTGTTCTGCGCCTTGAGAACTAAAATATAGGTTTTTTTGATCCAAGGCGGGAAAATAATCAGCGGAATTCCCCGAATTTGAGGCTTTGCAGGCTGGTATTGAATCAGCTAGTTCATCCGGTTACGAAACACCACTTGCCCGGCTATAGTGGCGATACTAGCTGCCAGTTCAAACGCCCTTTCATTGGTTAGGCGCAACAGCACTCGCCATGATTGGCTTCAAGATCCCTTGCCAAAATTTCCAACCCATCGACCAATGATTGCTCCTGTTTGGCAACCGCCTTTTCCAGCGCCGCCAGATTGGTAGCCAGAAAATTCGTCCGTGACATCATATCAATAATTTGTGTGCAAAAATGATTGAGCCGCTGTTTTTCAACAGATGGCAGCTCATCACGCGTGTTGACCATCACGCGCGGTGTCGTGGCGCTCAGAAGATACTGTCGTTTGGTCTGATTAAAGTACAGGTTGGTGTCCCACATCGGGTGGTCAAAGCGGGAATTAGCAGTCTTATTAAAGATCACCACCGGAGCTGCATCAGCATCCCTATCAACCGATTGCGCCTCCATAAAGTTTTGCTGCAACGCATACCAAAACGCCACTTGCTATTCAAACACCTGCGCTGGATTCTGCATCGCGGTCTGACAATAAAGTTCGCCCACTGTGATCGACATCTCCTAATTCGGCGCACTCAAGGCCAGATTGGGTTCTGCCAGCTTATGTAAAATCGCCATATCCACGCAGTTAATTGCTCAACACGCGCCAAGTTTTCATTCAATTTATAATTTTTTACCAGGATTCAAGACTTTGCTTATTGCCATTCTTAAATATTCTCCGTGGAATTGCTGCTACGCAGCATAATCTGCATCTTTTGACGCATAACATAAAATAATTAATATTTTTACAGCAACGGAGAATTGATAAAGTCTATGACGATCTGCTGCTTTTGAATGTCCAAGGGCGCGCGCCGGCGCAACGCAGCTCACTCCTGGCAGCCCCCATGTCAGGGCATTACGCAACCTTGTTGCGGTCGACCTTAGTCAGCATGATCACGGATTGTGAGGTCTATGATACCGACGGGCATAACGCCCGCGATGTTCCACTCAGCGACAGCCGGTTCGATATTGAAGACTACACCCTTTATATGTTTGATTTCATGCGATCTTTGGGTCCAGAGACCCGTGTGATTGACAGCCCGGTCGGTCCAGACGCCACACCGACCGATGTTACCGATTTTGGCCGAAGCGTCACCATGGGCCAGTTAGAAGAAACTATGACCAAGAAAATGGCTATAAATTTACTGGCTTTGGCTGCAAAGTTTAGCCTGGCCTGCTGAAACTGTCATCTTTCATGTCGATGAATTCCGAACGTCACAACCAGGCTTTTTCTGATCAGATTTTGGCAGTCGCCAAGGACGCTGCCTCAGAGCATGACGCCCACAATCGGTTTTATTATGAATATCGTACCGTCATGGATATGAACGCCGAGTTTTACCGCTCAACCGTCCGCCGCTTTTTTAAAAATCGTGAAATTGTCCACAATTATTTTTCAGTAGCGGGGATTTTATTGGATTTCACTAATATCAATAACGTGGTGATCAAAACGGTTGAAGGCGCAAAAGATGACATCTAGGCACTCGGGCAATGTATCGCGGCTCTAGACTGGTACACGGGCCTGCCCGAAACGATGGAAGCTAGCCATCGCAAACCTGACACAGGCCATTGTGGTATTTTTGTGGGCAAAAGCTGACGCAATAACATTCGCCCGTTGGTATTGCGGTTTAGTGAAGACAATCACGCACAAAAACCATCTCCGCCCTCCCCCGCAAGCTAGGTCTAGCGACAGCCGTTTGAGAAATTTACCACCAACTGCCCCCGCGAATATCCGATAGTTAATTTTGAATGCCCCAAGCATTTCGGCGATGCACAAACTGGCGAAAACAGTTCAATTTACGCGCTGGCAAGCATACCCCGATCTCCTGCTAAAGCCCTCATTTTCAGTTGTAGCTTTTCAAAGGCTCGCACTTCAATCTGCCGAATACGCTCGCGGCTGACGCTGTATTGCGTGCTCAGATCCTCAAGCGTCTGCGGTCTTTCAATCAGTCGACGCTTGGTCAAAATATCCTGCTCACGGTCATTTAACGCATCCAGCGCCTCGGTCAACAAACTGCGCCGCGCTTCCAATTCATCACGAGCCTCATAATCAGCAGCTTGATTG
>JAPKAX010000084.1 GCA_028825025.1 Rhodospirillales bacterium
CAGCGACACAGACATGGATAATTTGTTGGTCGCAATTGCAGATGTTTGGGAACGGTTGGGCTTGAAATTAGCGGCATAATAGCTAAATTAGACATAAGTTCATTGTTAAAGCTTAAGGTGATACTATGTACGCAGACGACACACTTACACCCAAAGAGACCGTGCGGTTTTGTGCCCTTGGTTTATTGACCAGTGGTGCGAGCACTTATAGTGAATTAGCCATTGCCGTACGCCACTTTATAGATCGCATTCAAGGGCCATCGTTAGATGTTCTAGGTACATCAATTGAGCTTCTAAAATACGAAGGGTTAGTTGTCGCAACGTCAAGTGCTGCCGGAGATGTTCTTGAAATCACAGACAAAGGTCATAGCGAACTCATTGTACTTTTGACGGCAAATATACGCGCCCATACGTCAGATCAAAATAAGTTAATTGAAGCCCTTAAATTCAGGTATCTACATATACTAAAAAAAACAGATCAATCAGATCAAGTCGACTTATTGACAGAACGCGCAGATCAAGAGCTTATACGCTTATTGGATTTACGCGAGCATTACGATCAAGATCCGGGGCATATGGTTGATTGGCTTGATCGCGAAATCAGTGAAATAGAAAATCGATTGTTGTGGCTTAGTACGTTCAAGTTGAAAATTGACTTAATCTAATTTTTTTTACAAACTTTACTTAATCTAACTAGCAGTTTTCTCCTGCCTTACCGCCCTGCCCTTTGATTATGTTTGTAATAACAAGCTTCATAGCATTCACGTGAACATCAACCAAATCAAGATCACCGGGTGAGGGTTTTTCAATTAAACGGCAAACTTGATGACCAATAGCCGTCATCAGTGCGTGCAATGTAATGTTTCACCCGTTCTAAATACCTCGTTAGACATATTTCTATAGCAGCTTCTGTACCTTTTAAAACAGCCTAATCAATACCACCCGATCCATCCACAGAAACCTTTTCCTTTAAGGTATTCTGTGGAGTTATAGATTCTATATCATTATTATCCATATGGAACTCGAGCTCTATAAATTGAAGACATCAATACAAGAAAAAAACTGTAGAAAAAAACTTAAGTTTAGTCACCGGACAACTTTAAATTAAACAATTTACCTAGATTAAGCCCAATTCCCTAAGCTCATCAGCCATATTTTCTGGTATGCTTGTTGAGGCATCAAAGCCTTCGGGTAAGTCTTGGGGTGAATCTGGGATCGGCAAATAACGCCACCCTTGAAAAGGGCGGAAGCTTCTGGGATGAACCCGGATTAATTCTGGATGCAGAATGAAGGCACATGCAGGTTTTCCGTCTTGACGTTCAACTGCCCGAAATTCTATTACACGTTGACGCGCCCTAACCATCCGCTTAATGACCCAATAAATTGATCCTTCACCGTCTAAAAGCTCTTGAGCTCGCTTTGGTGTATTGCGCGTAACATGCTGTAAGTATGAATTTTTAACACCAGATGCTGCCATTGCATCAAGTCGTGATCGTTGAACATCTTGCAAATGTTCAACATCTTCAATTCCAACACTCAATTTAATTAAATTAACACTCATAGAACTGCTTCCACTGAACCATTAAGAGCCAAAGCGACCCTGCTTGAAGGAGGCCGACCAAGTTCCCCTGTTATATACGCCGATGCCGTAAGCAGTCCGGTCATATCTACACCCGTATCAAGA
Source organism: Rhodospirillales bacterium (assembly GCA_028825025.1). Taxonomy (GTDB): domain Bacteria; phylum Pseudomonadota; class Alphaproteobacteria; order Rhodospirillales; family Casp-alpha2; genus JABMNT01. The sequence continues at coordinate 1,685 of JAPKAX010000084.1, forward strand.
CCCAGTCCATTTAACATATAAAGCACGTCTTCGGTTGCAACGTTACCAGATGCACCTTTAGCATACGGACAGCCTCCCAAACCCGCAACAGAACTATCCACTACGGAAACACCTTGTTGTAATACGGCGTGAATATTGGCTAAGGCCTGACCGTAGGTATCATGGAAATGAACAGCAACCTTATCCATTGAAATGGCAGCCCCCACTTCATTAACGAGGGCTTGCGCTTTTGCAGGTGTTCCACATCCAATTGTATCGCCTAAGGATACTTCATAACAGCCCGCATCCATTAAACGGGACGACAAATCAGCCACAACGGCAGGTGAAATATCGCCTTCATAAGGGCAGCCCAAAACACACGAGACATATCCCCGGACAGAAATTCCAGCTTTTTGCGCAGCATCGCATAAAGGTAAAAACCGCTCGATGCTCTCAGAAATTGTACAGTTGGTATTCTTTTTCGAAAACGACTCAGACGCAGCAGCAAAGACGGCCACCTCTTGAACGCCAGCCACCATGGCCAAATCGAACCCCTTCATATTTGGTGTCAAAGCCGAATAAACAACACCTGGTTTTTTTATAATGGCAGCAAATACGTCTGCTCCATCAGCCATTTGCGGCACCCATTTAGGCGACACGAACGCGCCAGCCTCAATCATCGATAATCCGCAATCTGCGAGCTTATGAATAAGCGATACTTTGGTTTCCGTTGGAACAAAGCCCGGCTCGTTCTGCAAACCATCGCGCGGACCAACGTCGACAATTTTTACAAAATTAGGGTATCCCATCATTCAGGCTCCATTTCCAAAACGTCAGTCCCATCGTCAACTTGATCGCCGATACTTACATGAACGGTGGCTATAAGACCATCCCGTGGCGCGCGGATCGAGTGCTCCATTTTCATAGCTTCTAAAACAACCAAAACATCACCGACCTCGACCTGATCACCATCCGCTACATTCACCACCGTAATTTTTCCGGGCATTGGTGCCGCAAACGGATTACCTTGAGTGTCGTTTGATCCAGCGGCATCCAAAGGATCAAATACGGATATGGAAACAGGACCACCCAAACCGAAAACAATAATCTCAGAACCATTTTCAATAAGTCGCGGCGTCGCGGTCTCATCGATCACAACTTTGTCGCCTTCAATTTCATAAAGCAAATCTGTTGCACTGGCATGTTCAGTCACTTGAAAAACCTCACCCGCTAGGGCAAGCCGAACAGATGTGTTTTGATGCTCGCCCAATCGCCAGCCATCACATTCAGCCCAAGGAGAATAAGGATCAGCCGAGCCCATCACGCGTTCCATACTTTCATACGCACCAACAGCGATCACATTTTGTGCAACAATGGCTAACGCTTGGCGCTTTTGCGAATTGGGAAGCGCATAATCATTCTCGCTCAAACCATCGACGTAAGATGTATTTGCAGCACCATCAACAAATGGTTTTGCATTTAAAAGTTTAAGTAAAAATCCTAAATTTTGACCCGGCCCAACAATTTCAATTTCTGTTAAGGCGTCCACTAGAGTTGCAATCGCTTGCTCGCGTGTTTCCCCACAACAAATAATTTTTGCAATCATTGGGTCGTAATGAGGAGAAACAACATCGCCTTCTTCAACGCCAGAATCTATTCGGCAATACTTGTTTTCAGTGGGCCATTTTAAATGCTCAATTGTACCAGGTGCTGGCATAAAATTATTTTCAGGATCTTCGGCGTACAAGCGAACTTCAACCGCGTGGCCTTTGAGTTTGATTTGGGATTGTTTTAATGGAAGCGGCTCCCCATTTGCGACACGGATTTGCCACTCGACAAAATCGAGCCCTGTAATATATTCACTAACCGGATGCTCGACCTGCAAACGGGTATTCATTTCCATAAAGTAAAATGAGTTATCCGGCGCCAAAAGAAACTCAATCGTCCCTGCCCCTTCATAGGCAACAGCCGTCGCAGCGGCAATCGCAGCCGCACCCATTTGTTCACGCAGCTCTGTAGTCATGCCCGGAGCAGGTGCTTCTTCGACAACTTTTTGATGGCGCCTTTGCAGCGAACAATCGCGCTCAAATAAGTGAACCGCATTGCCATGGGTATCTGCAAATATTTGAACTTCGATATGGCGTGTTTGAATTAGATAACGTTCGATCAATAACCGATCATCACCAAACGATGATGCAGCTTCGCGCTTTGCACTATAAATAGCAGCACTTAATTCAGTTTCAGAATGGACAATCCGCATCCCCTTTCCGCCACCCCCAAGGGCTGCTTTAAGCAACACAGGATAACCAACATCAGCCGCTTCTTTAGTCAGAATCTCTAGCGATTGATTGGCCCCATAATAACCAGGAATAATCGGAACGTTTGCTTTTGCCATTAACGCTTTGGCGTTGTCTTTCGCCCCCATATCCCGAATGGCTTTTGCAGGCGGGCCAACAAAAGTTAATCCGGCGGCGCGTACGGCATCTGCGAAATCGGCGTTCTCAGCCAAGAACCCATAACCTGGGTGAACAGCATCCGCACCCGTTGCTTTGGCAGCGCTTAAAACGGCATCAATATTTAAATAGCTTTCAACAGCAGATGCAGGACCAATCAAACGCGCTTCGTCCGCAGTGCGGACATGCAAAGCATTTGCATCGGGTTCAGAATAAACGGCAACGGTTGCGATGCCCAGACGATTTCCAGACCGCATAATTCGACATGCGATTTCACCACGGTTGGCAATTAAAAGTTTTTTAATCACGATCACATCCTAAACAAGCCAAATTTGGTTTCTTCAATCGGCGCGTTCAATGCGGCTGAAAGACCTAGACCTAAAACACGACGGGTATCTTTGGGATCGATAATTCCATCGTCCCATAACCGGGCACTGGCATGATACGGATGACCTTCGTTTTCATACTGCTGACGGATCGGTGCTTTAAAATCTTGTTCTTCTTGTGGACTCCAACTGTCACCCCGCAACTCTATGCCATCGCGTTTAACGGCCGACAAAACGCTGGCCGCCTGTTCGCCACCCATGACAGAAATTCGTGCGTTGGGCCACATCCATAAAAACCGGGGGCGGTATCCGCGGCCACACATGGAATAATTTCCGGCCCCAAAGCTACCACCAATAATAACAGTAAATTTTGGAACTTTGGTTGTCGCAACAGCTGTCACCATTTTGGCTCCAGCTTTTGCAATGCCGCCTTGTTCATATTTTTTACCAACCATAAACCCAGAAATATTTTGCAAGAACACTAACGGAATTTTGCGCTGCGAACAGAGCTCAATAAAGTGCGCGCCCTTCTCCGCCGATTCAGCAAATAAAATTCCGTTGTTGGCAATAATGCCAACAGGGTATCCATAAATTCGAGAGAACCCACAAACCAACGTCGATCCGTAATTTGCTTTAAACTCATCGAATGATGATCCGTCAACAATCCGCGCAATAACTTCACGCACATCATACGGTTTTTTTAAATCTTGCGGAACAACACTATAGAGTTCGCTGGGGTCATACGCGGGCTCTTGTGGTTCGCGAATATCGATATCGATTTTTTTGACGCTGTTTAAATTATCAATAATTTGACGCGCGATGGCTAAAGCATGAACGTCATCTTCAGCCATATAATCCGTTACACCTGAAAGTTTGGAATGAACTTCAGCACCACCTAAATCTTCCGCCGTCACAATTTCACCCGTCGCCGCTTTAACGAGCGGCGGGCCCCCTAAAAAAATAGTGCCCTGACCTTTTACAATAATACTTTCATCACACATGGCCGGAACATACGCTCCACCTGCTGTGCACGATCCCATAACCACAGCAATTTGCGGAATGCCTGCAGCACTCATTTGGGCTTGGTTATAAAAAATTTGTCCGAAGTGATTTCGATCTGGAAACACCTCTTCCTGCAACGGCAAAAACGCTCCGCCAGAATCAACTAAGTACACACACGGCAGATGATTTTCCAACGCAATTTCTTGAGCCCGTAAATGTTTTTTTACGGTTATTGGATAATAAGTGCCACCTTTGACCGTCGCATCATTTGCAACTATCACAACTTCGCGCTCACCGACACGGCCAATGCCTGTGATCACACCGCCGGCGGGAACGGTATCGTCGTAAAGTTCATACCCAGCGAATTGAGAAAACTCTAGAAACGGAGCACCCGGATCAAGCAATTCTTTGATCCGGTCGCGGGCCAACAACTTGCCCCGGTCTGTATGTTTTTTTCGCGAGCGCTCACTACCGCCAGATTTTATGCCTTCAAGCGTATCATTTAAATCATCAACAACAGCTTGCATTAATAACACGTTTGCTTTGCTATCATCTGCATTTGGTTTGTGAGCGGATTTTATGACAGGCATTTATTTTCTACTTTTTCTCTTTTTGCGCTACGGGTCCACCAGCTTTTTTCCATCCACCAAAACCATCTTCAAATTGTTTAACGTTGGTCATACCCATATCCATTAGCGTTTTTGTCGCAAGAACAGAACGCCAAGCCGATTGACAATAAAGCACAAACGTTTTGCTTTCATCGGCAAAAATTTCTTTAAAATATGGGCTGTTAGGATCGACCCAGAATTCGAGCATACCACGCGGCGCATGAAAGGCACCGGGCACCATGCCATCGCGTTCGAGCTCACGAACGTCACGAATATCAACGAAAACAATATCATCATCACCAACAGATGCGATCGCGTCTTCAGTTGTCATCGTATCAATTTGACCCATCGCTTCATCAATTAATTTTTTAACGCCATTTGTTATTGTCATATTTTTTCCTTTTAAAGCTTTACCAACCACCGGTTTTTAACCAGCGCTTAATCATCCAAATTCGATCTGATCCCCAAAACTTTTCATCATCAACAATGAAAAATGGAGAGCCAAAAACACCTGTGTCAATCGCCGCTTGAGTTTCAATTTTCAACCGTTCTTTAATACGGTCCTCGACAATCGCATTTTTTAATTCAGCACTATCAATACCAACACGTGATCCAATTTTTCCAATCGTATCTACATCCGAAATATTGCGACCCTCACCAAAATAAGTCGCAAAACACTGGCGCGCAAATTCTTTGGCTACAGTTTTATCGGTATCATAAATCCAATAATAGGCCCGCGCCGCATCGATTGACGCAATGGGGAATTTGCTCGGTAGGGTCCAAGGGACCTTCATAAACCTAGCCATGCGATCCCAATCTTGAACCGAATATTCACCCTTTACCGGTTGTCGCATGAGCGGCTCGTTCTGTGTTATCTTCATGGCAACGCCTAAAAGAAACGGTCGCCATTCAACTTCACGTCCGCCAAATTCCATGGCAACATGATCAATTTTATCTGCGGCAAAATAAGCATAGGGGGATGAAAAATCAAAATAAAAATCGATGGGTTTTGGCATTTATTTATTCTCCTGCAAGTGCACGGCTGATGACCAAGCGTTGAACATCGCTTGTACCTTCGTAAATTTGGCAAACCCGAACATCGCGATAAATACGCTCTAGCGGAAAGTCTTCGACATACCCATACCCACCCAACGTTTGAATAGCAGCAGAACAGACGCGCTCGGCCATTTCAGATGCAAACAACTTTGCCATCGACGCCTGTTTTAAGCAGGGTTTGCCCGCATCACGCATTTGGGCTGCATTTAAATACATCAACCGAGCCGCTTCAATTTCTGTCGCCATATCAGCCAAACGGAACCCAACCCCTTGATGATTGATAATTTCTTTGCCAAACGACGTACGCTCTTTTGCATAAGCGCGGGCAACATCGAACGCGGCACGGGCCATGCCAACCGATTGTGCAGCAATACCAATACGCCCACCTTCTAAGTTTGATAATGCAATTTTATATCCGTCGCCTTCGTTGCCTAAAAGTAAATCAGGGGTTAGGCGCATGTTGTCAAACGTAATTTGTGCCGTATCAGAACATCTCTGACCGAGCTTTTTCTCGATCCCTGTAACTGTATAACCGGGCATATCTGTGGGCACGATAAAAGCCGACATTCCTCGCTTGCTAAGTTCTGGATTAGTGACCGCAAAAACAATAACCACATCGCCATATTGACCTGACGTGATGAATTGTTTAGTGCCATTTAAAACAAAATGATTTCCATCTTTGACGGCGCGGGTTTTAACTGCTGACGCATCAGACCCGGCATGAGGTTCGGTTAAAGCAAACGCGCCAATTTTTTCACCCGATGCCAGCGACCCTAAAAATTGTTCTTTCTGTTCAATCGTTCCGTAGTCAACAATCGGGACTTGGCCAACGCCATTATGAACACTTGCTATCGTCGATATGGCACCATCGCCCGCAGCAATTTCTTCCATCGCAATTGCGTAACCCACATGGCCAACGTCTGAGCCGCCCCATTTTTCAGGCGTCAGCATTCCCATCAAACCAAGCGCGCCCATATCCTTGAGTTCTGCAGCTGGAAATGCAGCAGATTTATCCCGCGCGCTCGCCGTTGGTGTCAGGTGTTCAGCCGCAAATTTTTGCGCCATTTCTCGAATTAAAAGATGCTCTTCGTTAAGCTGCATATGCTAAGCCGCCTTTGAGATTGGGAATTGTTTTTTAAAGGTAAACGCATATTCACTTGGGCCGTTTTCTTTCAAATGATCCAAACGTTCTTCGGCTTCTTTCATTGTGGGCACTTTGCCTTCTTCAACCCACCACAAAACGTGATAGGCATCTTTCATCATATGAAACCAAACACGTCGCTTTGCCATAACTTGCGTATGTGCCGATTTATAGACGTAGTCCATTAAAGGTTTGCCCCCATCCCACACTGACATATTGATGATCAATCGCGGATCATTGAAAGCGTTTATAGAGGTAGGGCTTCCTGTTTCATCCTTAAGATGCAAGACAAACACTGGGCTTGTTTCAGCCAGTTCGTTTATCTCATCCAGCTTGGCAACAAACGGTGCCATAACTTCTGTTTCCATGTCATCAAGAGCCGTTGCTATATTGATTTTTGCAAAATGGTATTTAGTCATTGCTGTTACCTACCAAGGAAGTTCTGTACCGTCGTAATTATAGAATGTTCCTGTGCCTTCGAAGGTCAAGTCTTCGATAACACGGAGCATCCCAGCGACACTTAGCTCGGCTGTAATATCAGCGCTTTCTCCGCCCATGTCGGTTTGGACCCAACCGGGGTGGACAACTCGGATGGCAATACTTTGCTCTGCCAAATCATTTGTTAAACATTTCATCACCTGATTTACGGCCGCCTTGGATGACTTATAAATATAATTCCCACCACCCGTGTTCCGTCCAATGCTGCCCATAATTGACGAGACCGTGATCATTTTCTTTTGCTCAGATTTTAATACGTTTGGTAAAAAAGCTGAGCAGATTTTAAGGGGTGAAAATACGTTTGTTTCAAAAACTTTCATCCATTCCTGATAATCAACATCATCGAAAGTATAACCCTTAGGGCCAAAAATACCGGCGCTATTGAGCAAGATATCAATCGCAACGCCTTCTAAATCTTTAGCTAAACGCGTAATGGAATAGGGGTCTGTGACATCCAAACCATGGATTTCAATATCACCCTCAACCCGAGCTAAATCGCCAAGGCCTATTGGGTTACGGCACGTGGCTAAAACTTTCCAACCCGCAGCCGCATATTGACGGACAAACTCTAAACCAATTCCCCGGTTGGCACCGGTAATCATTACTGTTGGCACTTCATTTACCTTTTTATAAAATCGTATTAACTCAAACGTTCAATCGTAACCGCAGTCGCTTCGCCGCCACCAATACACAAACTGGCAACACCCTTGGTCAGGTCATACTTCCGAAGGGCGTTCAGCAACGTCACAATAATCCGCGCGCCAGAAGCACCAACCGGATGACCCAACGCACAGGCCCCGCCATGAACGTTTACTTTGTCATGAGGGATATCTAAATCGCGCATTGCCGCCATGGCAACAACCGCAAATGCTTCGTTGATTTCAAACAAATCAGCATCACCCACAGACCAACCAGTTTTTGCTAATGCTTTTTCAATCGACCCAATAGGCGCTGTTGTGAACAAACTGGGTTCTTGGGAATGTGTTGCATGAGCATGAATGATAGCTAATGGATCGTGACCACGTTTTTCAGCTTCAGACCGGCGCATCAAAACCAAAGCCGCTGCACCATCTGAAATCGAGCTTGAATTGGCAGCCGTTACGGTGCCACCTTTTCGGAATGCCGGGCGCAATGTTGGGATTTTACCTATGTTCGCATTAAACGGTTGTTCGTCAGTGCTCACAATTTTATCACCCCGGCGGGTCGATACGGTAACCGCTTCAATTTCAGGGGCGAAGGTTCCATCTTCAACCGCTTTCTTGGCGCGGGTAAGAGATTCAATAGCAAATGCGTCTTGGGCTTCGCGGGTGAACTGATAGTGCTCGGCTGTGTCTTCAGCGAAAGTTCCCATCAAGCGCCCTTCATCATAGGCATCTTCAAGGCCATCAATGAACATGTGATCTTTAGCCACGTCCCCATGACCTAACCGATATCCCTTACGCGCATTGGGAAGTAAGTAAGGTGCGTTAGTCATGCTTTCCATGCCGCCCGCGACCATAATATCGTGTGATCCAGCCAGAATGTTATCGTGCGCTAGCATGGTTGCTTTCATGGCAGAGCCACACATTTTGGAAATGGTTGTCGCACCTGTTGACCAGGGAAGGCCACCGTTGTGTGCGGCTTGGCGGGCGGGGGCTTGTTTGACGCCTGCAAACAAGCACAAACCCATAATCATATCTTCAACTTGATCTGCTGCCACGCCGCTGCGTTCCAACGCAGCCCGAATGGCAACGCCACCTAATTCAGGCGCACTGACATCGCTTAACTCACCTTGAAATCCACCCATCGGAGTTCGCGCTGCGCCCACTATTACAATCGGATCAGATTGGGTCATTACTTAATCACTTTCATATCAGGCCTATAAGGCACTTCACTTTAATTTATGTGCTATTTAAACATTTTAGAAATTGGAATCAAAATCGCAATGGCGTAAACAATGACAAGCCCACGGGCCGCATACGTCCACTTCTTACTTAAGCAATTTGTAGAGCAACGCCAGAGAGAAATACTAATCCAAACGCTAAAAGGTATCGTTATCAGTACTAATAAAGCGGCGCCGGTTGCCAGCCCTACAATTCCGGCATCTAGCGATGTGGGGGCGATAGCAAAGCCTAAAACCATGGCAACTACCATGAACCCGACAGAACACCCCAGAATTACGCCATGACCGCCTAAAAACCAGCCCCAGAAGACTTTCCACAAACGCTCATCACCCCGCCACGACCGTTTCCACGACGGCTCAGGCTCTTCTTCGAACGGTGCATTTAAATCTATATACTTGGGGGTTGGTGCGCTCATGCGGTTTCTTCAAACAGTTCACGGCCAATTAACCAGCGCCGAATTTCGGATGTACCGGCGCCAATTTCATAGAGCTTAGCATCACGCAACAATCGCCCGGTTGGGGCTTCATTGGTGTATCCTGCACCGCCTAAACATTGAATGGCTTCTAGGGCCATCCATGTCGCTTTTTCGCCTGCATATAAAATAGCGCCGGCAGCATCTTTACGCGCGGTCTCCCCCCGGTCACAGGCTGCTGCCACCGCATAGACATACGCTTTGCAGGCGTTCATGGTCGTATACATGTCGGCTATTTTACCCTGCATCAGCTGGAAAGAACCAATGGGTTCACCAAACTGTTTGCGATCATGAATAAAAGGCACAACTACATCCATACAGGCCTGCATGATACCTATGGGCCCGGCAGCTAAAACGGAGCGTTCATAATCCAAGCCGCTCATCAATACGTTCACACCGCGACCAACGCCGCCCAAGACGTTTTCTTCTGGGACTTCGCAATTAATGAAAACAAGCTCGCACGTGTTGGAACCGCGCATGCCTAATTTGTCTAGTTTCTGCGTGGTTGAGTATCCCTTAAACCCCTTTTCGATCAAAAAGGCAGTAATGCCGCGCGATCCAGCCGACGGGTCGGTTTTCGCATAGACCACCAACGTATCGGCATCGGGGCCATTGGTGATCCACATTTTGGTACCGTTTAAAATGTAACGATCACCCTTTTTAACGGCCTGCAATTTCATCGAAACAACATCGGATCCGGCGTTGGGCTCGCTCATGGCTAAGGCGCCCACATGTTCGCCCGTAATCAATTTTGGCAAATACTTATCTTTTTGCACGTCATTGCCGTTTCGAGAAATTTGATTAACGCATAAATTAGAATGTGCGCCATAGCTCAAACCTACCGACGCCGAAGCACGGCTGATTTCTTCAACAACAATGCAATGCTCTAAATAACCCATATTGGCACCGCCGTATTTTTCATCAACAGTAATTCCAAGAATACCCAAATCGCCCATTTTACGCCACAACACCATAGGAAACTCATTTGATTGATCAATGCTATGAGCACGAGGTGCAATTTCGTCTTCTGAAAAAGAACGAACGGAAGCGCGCAACATATCGGCCTCTTCGCTGTGGCCAAAATTCAAACTGGGGTATTCATTAGAGATCATAACTCATTCCACTTTCAAACTACGTAAAACCGTTGGTTAGCCCGCAACGCCATCTCGTCCAACAATTCTCATCATTATTTGTTGCATAATAGCACACGTCGTCCGAACCACATTTTTAAATGAAATCACTTCACCTGTCGTCACCGTTATTGTGTGTCCAGGTCAAACAACTTGCCCGCGGGCAATTAATTTTTCGCCGTCGGCAGGCGCCAATAAGTTTATCTTAAATTCGACGGTTAATACATCGTCACCCGCATCAAATAAGGGTAAAGCTTCGAATCCATCCGCACTGTCAACAATCATCGTTAAGGCTCCAGCGTGAATAAATCCGTACTGTTAGGTTAAGCCTTTGTTATAGGTAATTTCAATTTCAATAAATCAGGGTTCA
>JAPKAX010000085.1 GCA_028825025.1 Rhodospirillales bacterium
TATCTGTTGTTTCTATAACTTCTGCATTGTCATTATCTGAACGTTTGCGACGTCGACCCCGACGGCGTTTGCGGCGTTTGCCGCCATCGTCGGCTTCTTCATCCGCGGCATCTTCGGCATCTTCTTCAGCGTTTAGATTTTTATTCGGGCGGTTGTTGATCGGTTCCAATTTAGGCTGCTCAATAGATTTAACATCGCCACTGCGCTCAATCCGGCAATCCGGCGGAATTAATGTATCATCGTTTTCGACAATGATTGTTGTCTCATAACGAGTTTCAACGTCGGCTAACGCTTTGCGTTTGTAGTTCAACAAATAAAGCGCCACAGACGTTGGGACAAACAACGTTAATTCATCGGCTTTACGGCGCGTGCATTCGTCTTCAAGCATTCTGAGAATATGCAAAGCTGTCGAATCGGTGGAACGGCGAACGCCAGTTCCTTCACAATGTGGGCAGGGCTCTGAACTGGTTTCTAACAAGCTAGGGCGCAGGCGTTGGCGCGACAGTTCAAGCAAACCAAATGGGCTAATCCGACCAATTTGAATGCGAGCCCGGTCGTTGCGCATCGCGTCTTTTAATTGGCGCTCAACACGAGTTTGATTTCTAGAGGCTTCCATATCAATAAAATCGATAACAATAAGTCCAGCCAAATCGCGCAGCTTTAATTGGCGCGCAATCTCTTCGGCAGCTTCCATATTGGTTTTGTATGCTGTCTCTTCAATATTGCGTTCTTTGGTCGCTTTACCCGAGTTTACATCGATAGAAACCAAGGCTTCCGTTGGGTTAATAACAATATAACCACCGGAACGCATGTGGACTTCTGGCGAATGGATGGCAGATAGCTGATCTTCTACCTGATAACGTTGAGTTAAAGAAACCCCTTCATCTTTATAAGGCTGAACCCTTTTGGCATGACTCGGAATCAACAACTTCATAAAATCTTTGGCCATGCGATAGCCATCGTCACCAGAAACAACCACTTCTTCAATTTCTTTGGTGTATAAATCCCGTATCGAGCGCTTGATCAGGTTGCCTTCTTCGTGAACCGCGCATGGAGCAATCGATTCCAAGGTGGTTTCACGAATCTGAGTCCAAAGGCGAAGTAAATATTCGTAATCGCGTTTAATCTCGGCCTTTGATCGTTTTGATCCTGCTGTTCGAACAATCACCGCAATGCCATCGGGAATACCCAAATCATTGACGATTACTTTTAAGCGCTTGCGATCAATACCATTGCTGATTTTACGAGAAATTCCGCCACCGCGTGCGGTGTTGGGCATTAATACGCAATAGCGCCCAGCCAACGATAAATACGTCGTCAGTGCAGCCCCTTTGCCGCCACGTTCTTCTTTGACAACTTGGATCAACAAAATTTGGCCGCGTTTTACGACTTCTTGTATCCGATAATTGCGACGCGAATTGTGGCGCGGGCGCTGTTCTTCAACTTCATCGGTATCATCGCCACCCAAAGTTTCGACGGTACCGTTTGTTTCGGTGTTCTCGTCGTCAGCGTCGTCTGACACCGTTGTAACGTCCTCAGCCATTAAGGCTTCACGATCAGCTACCGGGATTTGATAGTAATCGGGATGGATTTCGTTAAATGCCAAAAATCCGTGGCGATTTCCGCCGTAATCCACAAAAGCAGCCTGCAAAGACGGTTCAACCCGTGTTACTTTTGCTAGATAGATGTTACCTTTTAGCTGTTTGCGCGATTCAACTTCAACGTCGAAGTCTTCAAGTCTGTTTCCGTTGACGATCACAACCCGGGTCTCTTCCGGGTGGGATGCGTCGATTAGCATGCGTTTCATAGTCATTAATTCCAAAACTCCAGAGCAACGGCAAAACGCATGCGGCTTGGCCGCTCGTTTTAACGTCACTTGTTTCTATGAAGCTAGCGGCGCTTGCGATCACTCCCATCACAGCAGGTGACTGCTGTGTGGTACTCTGAGAAAATCGCGCTGCTCTATCTAGCATTCGAAAAAACCTAATAAATGTGAAACTGAATTTGTCCCGATTATTACACTAATGAACATATCCAGCGTTTAACTTAGTAATCTATTCGTAAAACGCCAGTTCCTACGTGTGGATTCCTAAGCGTTCGTTTTGTACATATCGAACGAACTACAATGTTAACATAAACGCAAGGAATTCATTCTACAATGCTCTTTGTTTAAAGATTAAATAATATATATTTATTTTCTTCTGGGCGCACACCATCTAAAGGGTTTGAAACAAGTGGGGTGTTGCCCTTATCATTGTATTTGGAAGCCTAGGGATACACTACATGTGGTATCAAAAAAAGTTAATGAAAGTAGTCATAGGAGCACTGGTTGTTATAACCAGTGTTGTGCCTAACGCAGGTTTGGCTTTTGCTGCTAGCTCTGTGGTTACGGATGTTAGGGTTTCCCAGCAGGCATCAAAAACCCGTGTTGTTTTCGAATTTACGCGAGATTTGGATTTTGAAGTTTTCATATTGGCTAACCCGCACCGTGTTGTTGTCGATATGCCCGAAGTGGGTTGGCAATTACCAGCCCGGCCTTTGCCTAGTCGCGTTGGGGTTTTTGAGACACTGCGCTACGGCCTTTATAAGCCGGGAAATTCACGGGTTGTAGTCGATTTGCGCAAACCTGCTATTGTTAAAAAAGCCTTTTTGATGAAGCCTGCTGGGGCGCACAAATATCGATTGGTGATTGATTTAGCCGGGGCATCGAAGCCTGCATTCTTGCGCCAAGTTAAATTACCATCGATTGAAATCACCTCTTCTGGCAAGGGCGGGTTTGATGCGCCTACAGCACCGACACAAAAATTTTCAAGGGTTGTGGTACCCAAGCCCTTGCACGTCTCTGGGCCAGAAGTTTTAAGCCGGTCATCGAGCGTTAAGTCTGCGGCGAAAGCGGCCTTTAGGTTGAAACCCCAAAAGGCAGGGAAAAAGAAGAAAAAAGCTGAGTTTAACGATAAGGATATTGAAAAACTAACATCAATTTTTCGCCCCGCACCGCGTAAACCTCTAAAAAAATCACGGAACGGGATGAAGACGATTATTATCGATTCGGGCCACGGCGGCGCGGACCCCGGAACCATTGGTCGTTCAGGCATTTATGAAAAGCACATTACATTGGCTATGGCCCGGGAATTGGCCAAGCAATTGAAACAAACTGGGCGGTTTAAAGTGGTTATGACCCGCAACCGCGATATCTTCATTCCTTTGCGAAAACGCGTACAAATTGCCCGCGATGCTGAAGCCAGCTTGTTTATATCGTTGCATGCTGACGCCGTTAAGAATCGTAAAATCAACGGACCTTCTGTTTATACATTGTCTGAGCGGGCATCAGATAAAGAAGCCGCGGCCCTGGCTGAAAAAGAAAATAAATCGGACTTGATTGCCGGTATGGATTTATCTCATGAAAGCCAAGAAGTTGCGAATATTCTAATCGATTTAGCTCAGCGCGAATCGATGAACCAGTCGGCGCTGTTTGCGACGCAATTGGTTGCGGATCTTAAGCGGCGGACAAAATTATTGCGCAATACGCACCGATTTGCAGGTTTTGCTGTGTTGAAGGCACCGGATATTCCATCTGTATTGATTGAAATGGGCTTCTTATCTAACCGCATGGACGAGCGTCGGTTGCAGACTGCTAAGTACCGTGAAAAGTTCTCAGGCGGTATTGTTGCTGCTGTTCGATCCTATTTCGCAAACGTTGAACAAGCCCAAAATCAGTAACGTGCCCTAATTTAGCCAAAGTTATCTATTAAGTGAATACGAAGTAACGGTGTCATGTCTTAGTACACATTCTTAGTATCATGTGTTACTAAGAGCATCTACGACGCATATTGTCGCCTTCTCTTCATAATTGTAAGTAATGGGTTTTATGGTTCGCGCACTTCTCACAACACTTGGTTTGGTTTTAATTCTTGGCGTCATGGGCGCTGGTGGGGCTATTTATGTGTTCCAAAAATTTGGCCAAGATTTACCAGAACATCGTCAATTAGCCAGCTACGAGCCCCCGGTAATGACCCGTGTTCATGCGGGTGATGGCCGGTTGCTTGCAGAATACGCCATTCAAAAACGAGTGTTCGTTCCCTTAACAGCCATGCCGAAACGGGTGCTTAATGCTTTTTTAGCAGCTGAGGACAAAAACTTTTACGAACATATTGGTATCGACCCGTTGGGCGTTTTACGTGCTATTATCATTAATATTAAAAATATTGGCAACCAACGCCGCATGGTTGGGGCATCAACGATTACTCAGCAGGTTGCTAAAAACTTTCTTTTGACCAATGAAGTTTCGTGGCGACGAAAAGTCAAAGAAGCGATTTTGGCAATTCGCATTGAAAAGGCGTTGCCTAAAAAACGTATTCTAGAGCTGTATTTGAATGAAATTTATTTGGGCTTTGGCGCTTACGGGGTGGCCGCTGCGGCGCTGAATTATTTCGATAAATCACTGGATCAGCTTTCGATCGAAGAAACCGCGTTTTTAGCCGCTTTACCCAAAGCACCCAATAATTATCATCCCCACAAAAAACACAAAGCAGCCTTGATCCGTCGCAATTGGGTGATTGAGCGCATGGCCTTGGCCGGGTTTATTGCGCGTGAACAGGCGGAACTTGCCAAAACAAAGCAGCTAACCGTTTATTCTCGTTCCGAAACTCAATTTGTCCAAGCCCCATTTTTTGCCGAAGACGTGCGACGCAAATTGGCGGATCAATACGGCGAAGAAGGTTTGTATAAAGGGGGGCTTTCTGTTCGCACGACGTTGGACCCTAAGCTCCAAGAAATTGCCAATAAGACCTTACGTGGAGGGCTTATTGCCTATGATCGTCGCCACGGATGGCGTGGGCCGTTAGCTGCCTTACCTGCAGATGCGCGCCTAAACTTGCCCGGCGATTGGAAGCGTGAAATTGCTAGTATTGCGCGCCCAAAGGGGCTGAACGGCTGGAAGATGGCCGCTGTTTTAGCGATGCAGGCTGATTACGCTCAGATCGGGCTTGAAGATGGCACAGAAGGGCGCATTCCTTTGCGCGAGCTTTATTGGGCACGGGCTTGGATGAAGGATCAAAAGCGGGGTGCAAAAGTTAAACGGCCCAGTGACGTTCTTAAAGTCGGTGATTTGGTTGCGGTTGAATTGATTACCACAGACGATAAAGGTGAGCTTTATCCCGAGGGGTTTTATGGACTTCGGCAAATTCCAGATATCAACGGCGGTTTAGTTGCTATAGATCCACACACCGGGCGGGTTTTGGCCATGGCCGGTGGGTATTCATATGAACTCAGCCAGTTTAACCGAGTTATGCAAGCGCGCCGCCAACCTGGGTCCGCGTTTAAACCGTTTGTTTATTTAGCAGCTCTTGATAGTGGCTTTACCCCATCTACGTTAATTCTGGATGCGCCTTTTGTTATTGATCAGGGGCGGGGGTTACCAAAATGGCGCCCAGCGAACTACGCCAAGAAGTTCTTCGGCCCATCGACAATGCGTTTGGGGATTGAAAAGTCACGGAACTTGATGACTGTCCGTTTGGCTCAAACCATTGGCATGGACAAAGTTGCTGAATACGCCAGACGCTTTGGTATTGTTGATAATATGCCTGAAATTCTATCCATGGCATTGGGTGCGGGTGAAACCACTTTGATGCGAATAACGGCGGGGTATGCCATGCTGGTCAATGGCGGCAAACAAATCACGCCAACGCTTATTGATCGAATTCAGGACCGCCATGGACGGACGGTATTTCGCCATGATGATCGGAAATGTGTACGCTGTCGAGCTCGTTTTTGGGAAGATCAAAGGACCCCTGAAGTCCCTGATATACGCAAACAATTAACGAATCCTAGCAGTGCTTTTCAAATCGTTGGTATGTTAGAAGGCGTTGTTGAACGGGGCACGGGGCGCAGAATCAAGGCCGTTGGAAAACCGCTGGGCGGCAAAACCGGAACCACCAACTTAGAACGCGATACGTGGTTTGTTGGGTTTTCGCCTGATTTGGCGGTTGGCGTGTTTGCGGCATTCGATACCCCGTTACCCTTAGGCAAGCGCGAAACGGGATCATCTGTTTCAGCCCCTATATTCAGAGATTTTATGGCTGCGGCCTTAGCTGAAAAACCATCCATCCCGTTCCGTATCCCACCCGGCGTGCGGATGGTTCGAATTAATGCACGAACCGGAAAGCTAGCCCGTGAAGGTGATAAGAATATCATACTTGAAGCCTTTAAACCAGGCACTGAGCCAACGGGCGAAAGCCAGATTTTAGAAGGCCAGTCGTGGTCACCCAATGGCGGTAGCGTTTCTTCCGCATCGGGAACCGGGGGTTTGTTTTAACAAATGTCAACACCACCAAAGCTTGACCACACCGTTATCAATGTGGGCTATCAAATGGACGAAGCTGAACCCCGATTTCAGGCATTAGGCTTTTATCTGACGGAGCGCGGCTTTCATTCTTTGGGCTCGATCAATCACGCGATGATGTTTGGCACTGATTACTTAGAATTGATCGGATTACCCGCATCGGCCAAAGGCATAATCTCTGGTCGACCCGATGTGCAAAATGCTCCGATTGGCATTAACGGGTTGGTATTTAAATCGGATGATGTGGACGAAACCTATTCCCATTTGCAATCTATCGGCATGGCAGCTGAGCCACCCAAATCGTTTGGTCGTCCGGTTGAGTTGGACGGGCGCACAAGCCAAGCCAAATTCCGCACGGTTACGGTAGCATCGGATGCGTTTTTGGGCGGGCGGGTTTATTTTTGTGAACACATAACCCCAGAGTTGGTGTGGCAGCCTGATTGGCATACCCATGTCAACGGGGCGACCTCGATACCAGAATTCACGATCGTTTCAAAACACCCCGAACAAGAAGCCGAAAACATCGCCAAGCTTTTACAGTCACATGTAGATGGTGAAGGAGGGAGCCTAAGCGTCCCCCTCAATGACTGTAAAATCACACTCCTATCCCAAGGAACCTACCAAACCCGCTACGGCGCCCTCGCCAGCCCCATGGGTCAACGAACCTCGATTTTTGGTGCCATGACCATTCGAACAAAGGACCTGAATGCCGTTCGAGCGGTTGCCAAGCAGGCGGGGCTCCCAACACTCGATAATCCAAACAGCGTCACTGTCTGCGTGCCAGAGTTCGATAGTGTTTTGGAATTTGTTGAGTAGGGACGCGTCCCCTTAAACAAGCACCATCAATACCACATACAACAGGCCAGATATCAGCAGTTTGAAGCGGTATTTTTGGCCTTCTGGGGTGGCGTATTTGGATACGTAGCCGAATAGGCCGTATATGAGTTGTGCTTTTTCGCCCATGCTCGCAGTGTTGTAGGCCATTTTATAAGCGGGGGTTGTTGCGTATAGGACCTTCATCGACAAGATAATCGATATTAGGACGTTGACGACCAAAAATGTCCCAATGGGGTAATCGCGCATGTACCCGAGGATTTCTTCCATAATATTTATCCTTCCGTCGTGCCTTTAACGCGCTGGGCGAGGGCTGATTCCATAAATTGGTCTAAGGCACCGTCCAAGACGGCTCCGGTGTTTGATGTTTCTGTTCCCGTGCGCAAATCTTTGACCATTTGATATGGCTGCAAAACGTAGGAGCGGATTTGATGGCCCCAGCCGATGTCTGTTTTTGCATCATGTTCAGCTTGAGATTCGGTTTCACGGCGTTGTAATTCTGCTTCATACAACCGCGCCTTCATCATCTTCATGGCTTCGGCGCGGTTTTTATGTTGGCTTCGGTCATTTTGGCATTGGACCACAATTCCCGTCTCAAGGTGGGTTAGTCGAATGGCGCTATCGGTTTTGTTAATGTGCTGACCACCTGCACCAGAGGCGCGGTAAGTGTCGACACGTAAATCTTTGTCTTCAATAACAATATCGATAGCATCATCAACCAGTGGATAGACCCATGCAGAAGAAAAGCTGGTATGACGACGGGCGGACGAGTCGTAGGGGCTAATGCGGACCAAGCGGTGAACACCGGATTCTGTTTTCATCCAACCATATGCATTGTGACCACTGATTTTAATGGTGGCAGATTTAATGCCGGCTTCTTCGCCATTGCTTTCTTCTAACCATTCCACCTTATAACCACGAGAATCGGCCCAACGGGTGTACATGCGTAACAGCATTTCGGCCCAGTCTTGGGCTTCTGTGCCACCAGCCCCGGCGTTGACTTCCAAATAACAATCATTGGCGTCGGCTTCACCTGACAACAGGGTTTCGATTTCAGCCTTATCTGTGCGAACTTTAAGGGTGGCTATGGCGGCTTCGGCTTCGTTAATGGTATATTGATCGTCTTCCATCTCGCCCATTTTGATCAGCTCGACATTGTCATCAAGCTCTTGGACCATGGTGTCGATGTTTTTAATGCTGGCTTCCAAACGGTTGCGATCGCGCATTACGACTTGCGCTTTATCGGCGTCGTTCCAAAGTTCTGGGTTTTCTGCTAGGGCGTTTAATTCTTCGAGCTTTAACGTTGCTTGGTCGTAGTCAAAGATGCCTCCTTAGCAGTTCAATTGACTGCTTGATGTTAGCGGACATCGTATCGATTTCAGCGCGCATGAAGGCTCCTCGGAAAAAACCGTAAAGAAACAAGATGCTTTCTTTTAACTGGGTCGAAGGGACTGGGCAAGAGAGCAGACGAGGCCTGTTAAATAGAAGGCTTTCTGAGTGGGGGTCTAAGCTGTTAGATTGGCATATGTCTCTAGGTCCTTTAAATATTGTTTGGGGGCGGCAAGTTTTGGAAACGGTTTTGGAGTCGTCTTTCCTTCGCTCTGTTTTGCTATTCAAAATCAACAGTCCCCTGCGCTGGATTGCGATTTAGGAAACCGACGACTTACCGATCATGGATGATCTGTTGGTGTTGAGTTCTGGTGATCCTGTTTCGTACTTTGAAGCGCTTAAAGCCCGTGGGCATAAAAACATTTTTTTTCAGGTGGGGGATATGCTGGGCGACAAGGGGTGCACATATTATGCTTTCGCTGATTACGTGCTGCGAAATTATCATTTCCAAAACCTATGGCTTAAAAGTCGGGGCGGATCAGCTGGGTGCCCAATGGCTGGGAACAGGGTGTTGATTCGATGGCAATTTGGGATTATCTGTCGTTTTCAGAACGTAAGGTTCCAGCTTTCTTTTCAGGTTTTATTGGCCAAGGCGACGATTAAATTCCGGTGCGTGTATCAATGCCTGAGGTTATCAAAACAACGGGGTTGAGGCCTTAATGGCGACAACATCCGGTTTTGGTCAAGGGCTTGGCCCGGCGGCGTATTGCCCATATGGGCACTACGCACTTCGCCTCCCGCCCCAGTGGCCGATCCCCTGAAACCACTCAATTTTATGATGCCCTAGTATTAGGCGCGATCCCGGCTGTGATTGACTGCATGCCCCGGATGGATTAAGCGCATTGGATCGGCCACTGGTTGTTGTTTTAAACAGTTGGTCTGATTTACCTGAATTTCTGAAAACGTCTTTGGATATGAACGCAGCGGAATAACTACGTTTAGCGTGCTTTCAGTGGTGGGATCAAATCAAAGATCATTACGCCACCACTATTGCACATTTGATTAATGGAAGAATAAGCCGCCGTTAACATCCAGTGTTACACCCGTGATATAGCTCGACATATCAGAGGCTAAAAACAGACATGTATTTGTTAACTCTTCCGATGTGCCTATGCGCCCCATAGGAACGTTTGAGGCAATTTTGGCTTTAATCTAATCGGTCAAGCGGCCTTTGGTGTAATCGTTATCCAAAGTACCGGGGGCAACGGCGTTAACGCGAATGCCTTGGGGGACTAATTCCCGCGTCAAGGCTATGGCTAATCCCATAACGCCGGCTTTCGATGTGGCATAATGGCTACGGCCAAATACGCCGCCACCTAATTGTCCTGCGATAGAGGAAACACAAACAATTGCGCCATAGCCCGCGGTACGCATGTGGGCGACTGTTGCTTGGGCGATCATGAAGTTACCTTTGACGTTGGTGTCGATCACTTGGTCAAATTCAGCTTCGTCGATGTCTTCAAACAGGGTCGAATAAACGACCCCTGCGTTATTGATCAAAATATCGATCTGACCAAAATTTTTGGCAATTTGATTTATTATAGCACGGGCTTGAACACGGTTTAAAATATCACAGTCATAGACGTTATGGGGGGACGTAAACTCTTTTCTGGCATTCGCTAAATCGGTTTTGTTGAAATCAATCAAAGCAACGCGGGCTCCGTATTCAGCAAAAAGCCACGCCGTTGCCCGACCAATACCGCCCGGCGACCCGGCACCCGTTATCACTGCCGTTTTTCCTTTTAGAAGCATGTTTCGTACCTTATTTTTTTACTGCACAATGAATTGTTTGAAGATGATTCCATGAATACGCGATGGCGCTATGACCGCGTTGATGTTGTTTACCAAATCAAGCCAAAGTTTGTCAGAGCCTTTTTTCCATCCACATTTACGCGTTCTTGATCGCGCAAATGAAGAAGAACTTATTCCATTATCAAATCTTGATTTTCAACAGCCCGATCAAGATCGTTCCTGGAAAGTTGTATCGCGACTTGTGCCCGTAAAAAGGGAGATTTGCATTGACCTGTTTTTAAATCGACTTTGATAACAGGTAAATCATGGGTTTTCTGCTCGCCTAATTCGATCGAAGCGAGCAATTCCTCTTCTTCAATTCCAAGAAACTCATTAAACCAGACCATGACAAACCCAGCAGTTCCGATAATGAGTGTCAGCGCAACAACCCCTATGCTGACAGGAGCAAGAAGCTTTTTGATGTTTAATTTTAGTTTCGGTGGCTCTTTGCCAACATCTTCCGGCTCGTCGGGTTCTATTTCCGCTTTCAGTCCGGCTTCATCAACTGGTGTTGTTATCAAAATGTCACAGTCTAATTTTTCTATATTCAAGACATTCGGATCATACGCTGTCCGCAGGCCCTATATCTACACCTAAAGATCAAAGGTTAAGTTTCAGACAATAATATGTCTGGCTGATAATAGGCTTCATCCATTCCGGCGGCTGTTCGGGCCTGGGTATTGAACGGTGGTATTATGCGGCCTTTGTATTGTGTGGTAACGATTCTGCGGAATGTAGGGATTGGTTTGTCTGCACGTCGATTGCATAAAAACTCGAACCAGCGCACTCCGGCCGCCACATGGGGCATCTCTTCCGCACCGATTTGCTCTAATATGGCAGCCGTTTTAGGGTCATCCGCCTCTTTGAAACGTTGGACGGCGGCGGGGGTTGTGTCTAGCCCTCTCGCTTCCAAAATCATAGGTACAAGCGCAAGCCTATATGCTAAATCATCTTTGGATTTTAAAGCCGCTTCCCAAAGCCCATCATGGGCTACCATGTCGCCATACGCGGCATCTAAGTCATCAAGCCTGGCTGCCAACATGGCGAAGTGTTCCGCTTCGTCCAAGGCAACACCAACCCAGTCGTTATAAAAAGAGATGGGCATATCTTCATGGATAAAGCGGCAAACGATATCCCACGCCAGATCAATCGCGTTTAATTCAATGTGGGCGATGGCGTGAATAAAGGCGCGTTTTCCTTGAATGCCGGATTTACGACGGCGCGGCATCTCTGTTGGGTGTTTTAATTCTGGTACGTTGGGGCGGGCCGGGCGATCCGGTGGAAGAAGGTTGCCAATTTCTGAAATTTCCCCTGATGCCCACGCTCGAGCATAGGATCGGGTCCGTTCAACTTTAGCCGTCGGGTCTGGTTCTAAAAGAACTTGGCAAGCGGCTTCCGTTAATGTTTCTGGGGAGGGTTCTGAAGGGTGCATGCTGGGTTAAAATGCTTTTGTCACATCTAAAACCGCATCGACATGGCCCTTGACCCGGACCTTATCCCAAACGGCTTGAACAACACCTTTTTCATCAATTAGGAAAGTCGAGCGTACAATTCCCATATATTCTTTACCGTACAATTTTTTCATCCGCCAGACGCCATAGGCTTCACACAGTGCTCCGTCTTCATCGGACACCAGAGTAAACGGCAGTTGGGATTGCGTTTTAAATTTATCATGGCGGGCTACGCTGTCTTTTGATGCCCCGATAATAACCGTGTTTGCCACCTCGAACTCTGCGAACAGATCCCGAAATTCTTCTGATTCCGTCGTGCAGCCCGGTGTCATGTCCTTTGGGTAAAAATACAAAACAACCTTCTTCCCACGTAATGATTGTAAGAATAGTTCACCGTCCCCATCAGTTTTGCAAAAAAAATCAGGGGCTTGGTCGCCTACTTGTAAACTCATAATCTTCCTTTGTTTGCACTTTATACAGTCCAATGTTGGAGCTTTTTGTTGATTGGAGCAATAGCTTCTGCATGAGTTGTCGGCCATCTTGTCAGGTAATAAAAGCAGCATCGGGATGCCTGCTTCTGAGAGCAACACTGGAAATGGATCTTGCCCATTGGCAATGGACGTTAAGAACAATAGTGGGGTTTAGTGTAACTTAACCTGTTAAAGGAATTTTCAAAACTTTATATACTGTGCAATGAAGAAGATGTGGTCAAGGAAGAACCTTCGGATGACGAAAATCTACAGACACTTGATCTGGATGCACCGCTAATCAGCAAACCATATAGCCATA
>JAPKAX010000086.1 GCA_028825025.1 Rhodospirillales bacterium
TGACCAGACATAATAGCCCACCAGTGTTCTTCGTGAGGCGCGTTTGTGTCCATAATCACACAGGAACGTGTCGGACCCCCTTCAATCATGCGGGGGTATCGCTTTACTCTAGAAATTGCGGCAGTTACGATTTCACGGCTAAGTTCACGCGCCTCGTTTATCCATATAGCAGTAAACTCAAACGACAGCAATTTTCTAACGTCTTCATCGCGATCTAAAGCCAAGAACCAAACCTCGGCTTCAAGATCAATTTCTGGAATGCGAATATCTTGGCGAAACGGCGCTCTCCACCTTACTTTGCCAAAATCATTCTCAGGAAGCCAATCCAACCACGTTTTCATAGTTGTTGTTTCTAATTGCGGCGTAGTATTACGAATTACGCCCAATCTAAACTTGCGTGGCCCAGTTTTCTGGCCTGTTTTTAGATTAATGCTGCGTTCTTGCCCCAGCATTAATCTTAAACACTCAATTACACAGCACACAGACTTTCCAGAGCCAATTGGCCCCTGCAATCCGCGAACAAATGACGGATCAGACATAAATTTTACAATAGTCTGACCGTCTGGTGTGTAATTTACGTCGACCAAGCCATTAATCCCATTATTGCTACTACAGCGTTCATAGCTAAAACGCATTGAAGTACATCCAGCCTAGACTTGTGCTTTTTTTGCAGACTTTGCAGCTTTTTTTTGTAGTAAACTTCTTCTGCGCTGACACAAATTACGGCGTTTTTTCTTAATTCACTTAAAGATCGGTGAATAAAGCGCACATCTTCGGCATCTAGTTCAAAACCAGCTTTAAAATGGCTGGCTACCTCAATTCTCTCAGAAAGAGTTAAGGCTTTGTCAGTTACGTCAATCATGGCAGTGATCATCCTGTAAGTTGAAACAAATAATTAGTATGTTTCAAATTACTGGTGGGGCTATTGGCCCATTCGCCCAGACAGTCGTTGCGCCTGATGCTGTTACAGAGGGTGTGGTAAGCGAAGCAGATGCAAACATAGATTGTATTAATTGATTTGCCTTTGATCCAGACCTCTGACCGCACAAAACGTAAACCACGTTTCTTTTTTCAGTCGGAAAAGGCGATGTAAACTTTTTCATCTCAAACCTGATCTTGTTGCTCTAAGCCTGTTGCGCTGCAATTCCTTTTTCTGCGCGTCAGTCAACATGGCCATTAATTTTCTAGGCGCACCGCGAGTAACTTTAACCTCATGCCCTGATGCTCTAACGCACCAAAAACCATCCAGATCAAAAAACCCACCCCCCACTTTAAACAAACACCCGTTAGGCAAACGATCTGTTTTTGCGGAAGTCTTTATGCCTTCCTTTCTAGTCTCAATGCTTTCTTCGTATTTCACACGCTTAACTAACTGACGATCTCCGCGCACAGACATAGCAGGAGGCAAAGATACTCCGCGCTTTTGCTGGGGAATAGATACGGTCTTGTTAGAAAAGAATGTCATTCAGCCATTTCCGCACCTAAAGCCAAATAGCCCATGCCGTCACGATTGCTGTCTTCGTGATACCCATTCATCAGCCGACTAACCTTTAACAAAAACAACATATAAGTTACGTCATACGGCGTAAATTCCGTCCCCTTATACATAGCCCACAATTTAGCTATCTTACCAAAGCTCTCGTCAGGTGATCCGTAAGTTGTTTGCCGCGGCCCAGTAATTAATGCCGCAGCCTCCATTAAAGCCTGCTCACCCTTATTCGGCATCTTGTTCATCCAAAAACCTCAACTTCTTTTCGTAAAATGGATTGTCTTCAGATCGGGCCAAATCTCGACGCTCCTTAGCGTTCTCCTGATGTTCAGCACAAACCCACATATAACCTTGCCTCTTTAACGGTATGTCCTCAGAACGCCCACCGTAACCAATTCCAAATGGTGCTGGCTTTCCACAGAATAAACATAAATAACTCTTGGGCTGCATTTTATACGGGCTTGTCGGGTCACAGGGTAATTGCTTCGCTTTTTCCCCCCGTACCCCCTTTAGCTCTCTCCCTGTATATCTGTTTCTTCCTCAACTAACTTCTGTCCATCAATCACTATGCCTGTGTCCGCACTGTTTAAATTAATGGATATGTTCACATCCCTATTACCTGTGCTTGCTTCCACCGCTGTAGCCTCGCCAGTGTAGCCTGCTCTATCCAGCAAGTCCGCTGCTGCTAACTGCCTGACGTTCTCTGATCTGGCACTGGTAGCCAAGCTAACCATGGTCTGTAAGCCTACTCTGGCTCCATCCAGTAGGTGTTGCCTGATTGCTACTTGAACCCCAGCCTTACCTCTATCTGATCTCAAGAAGTGCGAACATGTTGATCTTCCAGCATAACCGCACTCTTTGGCTATCTCGTCTATGTTCAAAGTGGATGTTGCGCGTAATGTAATAGCTAAAGACTGTCTTGCGTCTAACTGCTCGCCATCTGGCAATGTTAATGGCGTGATTTCATCTAATGTAATAAGATCGTTCATGCGTCGATGTTAAGTCCAAGTAAGTGAGCTTTATATGCCGCGTCGGTGCTCGTTATTGTCACTTGTTCGCTTTGCTTAGCGTTCGATCCTCAATGGTGTGGCCTCCGGCCCCCAAACCCCCGGTAGAGAAGGGTATCGGCCACATCATGTTGCGTGTCAATATGGCAATTTTACCACATGTAGGTAAACTGAATGGAAACCGTTGATTGATTCACATAGGACATAAGTTCGTCGTATTTATTCTCAGCAATTGCTTATGGGCAATGGCCGCTCTGTCATCAAAGACTAAGCCGAACTATGTCCGTCTTATCCCTGCGGGTGACTGCCACTATTGCGGGCTTGTTGCTGCAATAGCATTCCCTCTGACAAGCTGGCTCGGCCTGACGGTCTTCAAACCGCGTCCTTTTTTACGCGTAGACACGCTTTATGTAAAAAACTCCAAGCTAGGCCAGTGAAGATTTTGCTACTCAAAATCGACCTGTTTGAAGATTGTTCCCTGTGTCCAGTAGGGCACAGTTAACAACCTCGTCTCAGCTTGGTCAGACTCACCGTTCCCTTGGGCCTCTCATCTACCGCGTGAGGCACCGTCACGGAGGCCCAAGTATCACTATGAAGCATATGCGTTGATACATTGGGCTGATTGCGCAGACGCGACCCCCGCCTATTAGTGTTCTTGCTACCATCCTCGCTTCGCTGCGGGTGGCGAACACAGGCGGTGCGGCGCAGAGCGCCTTATAATGAGTGAATTGAATATCTGCTTACAACTCTTTCGGAGTTGAGGCGCAGATGGCTTTTTTACTAGCCATAAAAAAAAGCCAGTTCAATCCACCCACACACACACATCATTGGATTATTACCTCCGGTATGGCCCGTATTTCTGTAAAAATCAAAGTGCCGCGATTTTTTAAGAACATTTTTACTTGTTTAGATTAAAAATAGCTTGCTGAGCCGTGAAGAACGGCTTTGATTTGCGTGTGATGCCGCACATTTCGCCAGCAAAAAGCTGGGTGAAATGATTGGCGATCCCCCTTTCCAGAAATCCTGAGTGATTGCGGATGCAACATTCACAATAATGTGGGTGTTGTTTTGAAAGGTTATGTTATGAATTTGTTCACGTTTAAGAAATACCCGTTGCTTTCAACGTTTGTCAAAATTGAACTTACAGCGTTAGCTATTGTCGTTGTTCTGTTTCTTATCGTTGCTGGTCTTGCATTAGCACCGCTGCGCCTACTGGCACTTGGTATTGATATATCATTCAATGCCGCTTTGCCTCACGTTAAATCAGCGTTGCAGTATCGTCCCTCTTTCAAGCGGGGTCGTTCATAATGACTTACAATATTGTTTATGAAGTACGTTATTTTAACCGTCATGGTTTTAAATATCACACTAAGTCTTTTGACTGTAATCACGAAGCTGAACGTTTCTTCCAGCTGAATACTGAAATAGCTGGAAAGCTTGTTGATAAGGTTCAAGATACCGATCACGGTCTTCCGACTTACATCGACAATATTGCAATTGATGATCGCACAGGTGAATCATTTGCAACCGTAGCGAGTTGGACTCACAAATCGCACGAATTTCCTAATACATGGCATGAGTTTTTCAATGGATGACACTCACGCAAAAGCATACGCGACTGATGAAGAACTCATTGATCTTCTTCGACGCAATGACGGTGACGTGGGCGATATGTTTCGCCCCGTTATCGAACCCACCATTACATTTAAATCTCGGCCCAAACCCAACACTTGGGCTGATGATCCAGACTTCGACAAAGAGCCTGCTGATTGGTTTGCTGAACAATTTAATCTTTGGAACGAATGAAAGGACACTAAATGATCGTCAAATCATCAAGCTGGATAGCAAAAATGCCGTTTAAGTTTCTGCTGATCCTTCCAGTTCGTATGGGGTTAGACACAACCTCATATGTAAAAATATCAATAAAATAAATTGGCTAGTTGATCGGCAAACAGCAGATCAAGGGGGGCGCTACGCTGACCCCTTGACTACTGGTTTGCTCGATCACTCAGCCTGTTTGTTACTAAATCAACTTAAATCTTAATCAAAAAGGAAGCCAACCATGGCACGTAAAACTATAGCATCTTTAGAGCAAACAATCGTCGAACTTGAGTCTAAGTTAAACAATTCGCAACTTACTATTGCGTCAAGAATGTCATCAATCACTACACTTCAAGATAAGAACGGTGTGCTTGTTGCTGACAACAGAAATCAAGCTATTCGTTTGGAAAATGCAGAAATCTTTTTCCACAAACAAAAATCAGTAATTGCAGCTTTAGAAACTGAAATCGGAGTTCAAAAAGCAAAAGTCACTGCTGCAAATGACGCAACAACGTCGATGGACATAAACTCTGCGTTTGATTCTATTGCAGATTATATGAACCAACGTGGCTGGGGATGGGATCGTGATCTTGTCCCGCCACGCATGGGCAACATCAACACATTGGCATTCAGTCAAGGCCAGGTACTTAACAAGTTCTGTTATGCACTTTCTGACGTTGCTGTTGGTGCCAACGAATATCATCAAAAGCTTGCTCAAAAGATTGTTGTTCGCGTTACAGAAGAAGGCACTTCACACGGCGGTCAGACATTAGAAAACCTGACAGGCCAAGCAGAACGCGCATACAATCAGCGTCTAGCTTGTGACGAGTTGCTAGAAGCAGCTATGGACGCTCACGAAAAAGCACTTGAGCGTAAATTCGATGTAACGTCTGCCAAGGCTAACATCACCGCTCGTCGTGCAAAATATCAAGACGATCAGCCACAAGTTAATCAAAAAGAAGCTACTAAATCTGACCTTATGGCACGGATTAAAAATGCTGGCATCGATCTACCAGAAAGCACACCACCAGTAACTAGCGACCCTCGTATGGAGGAAGCACCTGAGTTTGCAAAGCTGGATACGGACGATGATAAAATTGCTGATTATCTTAACGGTATCAAAAGCAACGCACCCTCTGCGGAACTTAATACCAACGGCATCCAGACCTCCATGCAGGATGTAGCCGACATGGAAGATGGTCACACACACCTTACAGAACAGAAAGGAGACAGTGTACTTGCAGCAATCGCAGCAGATGGCATCTCTACTAGAGCCGCCTAAAAACCCTGACGATTATACCCGTTGTCCTCAATGCGAGGGCAGCGGGTTTTGCTATTCAGATGTGGTGCGTGGAACGTGCCTCTCAGACGCAGAACCAGACGTCAAATTCGGACATTGTGACCTGTGTCTAGGATTGGGCGAACTGGAGAAAGAATAGAAAGGATGGTGATCTAAATCTACTGACAGAGTTCGCTCGGTCGGTCAGTCGGCACAAGGGCTTCGCTTCGCTACGCCCTTGCGCCTCCTTCCCTCCCTCGCTCTGAGCGCAAAAGCGCCCCAACAGCAAAGGAAACACATGCAAAACCCATATCCAAAAGATTATGGCATTAAATTAAGTCACGCTGTCTGGACTAAAGAAATTACGTGGCACGACATTAAAATTAAAATTTTGTTCAACGAAAGCGGGTGTGGTTATCCAATTATGGAACACATCGAAATTAGAACTAAAAATAAACAAAAATTACCAATCACAGACACAGGGTGTTTATCTCATTTTGTACCTTGGACAATAATAGAACCTTACGGCGATGCTGTTGGGTTTATTAAAGCATGGCTTGACGATGCTTCAACCAAAAAATCTTGGCAAAAACACGTCAAAAATTCCCGTCAACTCACATTGTTCTAAGAAAGGAACAACATGAACTTTTACATCAATACACCAACCGCTGAACTAACAATAAGATCCGATAAAAATTCACCTGAGAAATTTTCTTTGCATGGTGTTGAAACAGTACATTTTGCTCAAACAAGACGTTTTGGCAAACGTTGCTCTGTAACTGATTTAGTTATTACCGATGAAGACGGTGATAAAATCACAATCACACTTTTTAACAATACAGCAGAAGGTGTGCAGTTTGTTCCAGAAGCAAAAAACATTCTTGCATCAAAAATCAAACTAGAAGGAAATGTTGAATGAAAATCGACACAGACATTAAAGAACCCCGTATTAACAGGGTTCAAAAAGAAATTGCCGACAAATTTATCATTATGATGAAGGAAAACGGCATTAAATGGACAGCACGTTGGGCGCAGCCACGTCCCTGTCAAAACGCCATAACTGGTCATGTTTATACAGGCTCAAACGTTCTTACAACAGCAATTGCTATGATGGAAAACGGCTGGGATGATCCAAGATTTTTAACAATTCCAGCATCCAGAAAGATCGGTGCTGGTAATGTAATAAAGGGCTCAAAATCGACGCCTATTTGTTTCTTTACAGTTGTTGAAGATAAAAACGATCCGACTAAAAAATACCCACGATATAAAGTCTACAACGGCTTTAACGTAGCTCAATTCACTTCAATTGATGAAAGTCAGCTTGTTCCGCTTAACGAGCATCATCCATCAATTCATATTCGCAGTAGAAACATTGACAGCTTTCTAGATCGTGCAGGAGTAAACATTGTTAAATCTCAATCGGCTTTTTACACTCGCGCAACCGATAAAATTGGTATGCCTGACCCCACCACGTTTCTTGATACGGATGACGCAACAGCTTCGGAAAATTATTACTCGACGCTTTTGCATGAAACCATCCACTACACAGGTCCATCAAATCGCATGGATCGCGGATGTTTCAAAGAGTATCACAACTCAAAAGCAGCAAGAGCAGAAGAAGAACTCATCGCAGAAATTGGGTCCGTATTTCTCGGCTCAATATTTGGAATACAACACACCCCTAGAGAGGACAACGTTGCCTACGTCCAAAGCTGGATCAAAAACCTTGAAAATAAACCTTCAACGGTTTTTTCAGCGGCTGCTGAAGCTAACAAAGCTATAGAATGGTTTCAAAACTGTCCACATATGGTGCAAGCCGCTTGATAAGTTATATCACAATTATACTTGACAGGTATAATAGGTAAATGTTCTTTATGTTTTTAATACATAAAAATGTAAACTACCTATGAGGCTGGGGGAAATAATGAGTGAGATCGTTAAGAACACTTATTGACGCATTGTCAGATCATAATTTGACAACGCAAGCAAACATTGTCTTTAGTAAAACTTCAGAAGGTGAAAAAATCACAATAACTTTTGAAAAACGAAATCAACGTGTCAACGATGATGAAGTAGATCAATGGTTTGAAGACAATGGCAAAGATAACAATTAAACATATTCACAAAGTTCGCAAAAAATTAGCGAATGGAAAAACTGCTGAATATCATTATCTTTACAGAGGCGGCACTCGTTTCTGGTCTTCATCTGACAAAGTGCAACTTGGTGGGCCAATTTATTTTGAACTTTATCAAGAAGCTTTACAGAACATTTCCCCAGCTAAAGGCAAATTCAGAGAAATAGTAATTTCATTTCTCAACACACCTGAGTTTAAAAAACTTGCTGAACGTACTCAAAAAGACATTAAAGAATCTGTATTCCATAAAAACGGGATTGATACTAAATTTGGTGACGCTCCTATACAAGCATTTAATGATCCTCGTATACGCAAACAAGTTTATGCGTGGCGTGACAGCATAGCTAAAGCATCTAAAGGTGATGGCTTTGTGCAAGCAGATACTCGTATTGGTCATCTTGCTCAAATTGTCACTTGGGCATTAGATCGCGGTTGGCTTGTTCAACATCATTTGCAAAAAGTTAAAAAATTATATTCGTCTGACAGATCAGAAATTATCTGGACAGAAACAGAAATTAATGAATTTTGCGCGATAGCGCCCCAATGGTTAAAAAGAGTTCTTATTGTAGCAACGGAAACTGGATTGCGCCCAGGCGATTTACACCAGCTTAACCGTAGCCACATAAAAGATACTAGAATTATTCTACGCGCTCAAAAAAATGGGCGAATGGTATCAATTCCAATAACAAATAAATTAAGATTAACATTGGACGAAACTCCGTCCGATCAATTTCAGATTTTAGTTGGTGCTAGAGGCTTGCCATTAAAAAAAGCAAATCAATTTGGTCAAAAACTTGGTGAATGGAAAAAAAACCACACCAATATAAGACCAGAACTGCATTTGTATGACGCAAGAGGCACAGCAGCTACAAAATTGTTTGCTGCTGGCGTGTCATTGTCTGATCTTGCGCTATTTATGGGCTGGTCAGTACAACACGCAGCTAAAATGGTAGAAATTTATTGTTCACTGCATCCACAAGGCAACGACAATATTTTAATCAAATTACAACAACACCCAAATACATGATTCGACTTCAAGCTGTATAAAGTAGCCGCTACGCTAGACTACTTGACACATCTTTAAGCCTTCATCATTGTAAACTGTAGTGTAAACTACAAAAAAGTTTGATTTCTAAAAGCCTAAAATAGTCAATGAAATCAATGGCTGGGGTGGTAGGATTCGAACCTACGGTACACGCTACCAAAAAGCGTACAAGTTAATTGTTTACAAAGAATAAATTAGTAAACTATACTTGTTTTAAGCCAATATAAATCAATAACCTACATCACCAATGTAAACTGTGGACAAGACAAATGCCTTTAGTTGAACGTTATAATTTTGATCCAAGAATAAGTTATTTAGATCGCTCAACTAAAGCTAAAGTTGCGTGTGCAGTTAAACCATCGAAAGGAAAAATCACCCTTCCAGATACAGATTTTATGGAAGTTCCAACTTATGAACTTTTAGAAAAGAAAAACAAAAAAATAACAGATTTGCAATTTCGCATTGCGACTTTGGAATCTGAAAAAATTAAAGCAATGGACAAACTGGCTGATCAAGCCAACGAATTGTTTTACTTAAAATGTGGACATAAATAATGTCTCCTACTCAGCGATCATTAAAGTACCTTCGGGCGCTTGGATACCATTGCGCGATTGTCGAGCGATGGAACCATCACACAAAAATAAGACAAGATTTGTTTGGATTTGCTGATTTGCTTTGCATCAAAGAGGGTTTCTCCCCTCTCCTAGTGCAAGTCACCAGCAGCGGGTGGTCTTCTCGCATTCGTAAAATACAAGCAGAGCCATTGTCTAAACTTGCGCTGGCTAGTGGCTTTGAGATTGAAGTTCACGGCTGGCGCAAACTTAAAACCAACAAAAATAAAATGACAATAAAGATCATTCCAATAACGAAAGACGTTCTTAATGAGTTTCAAAACATTCAAAGCAATAGCGGAGCAAACAACTTTGATGCCGTTTCAAAAGCTAGTTTTGTTCCAGCTATGTAGTTTTAAAAATACTAATACAAGTCAATGCAACCCTAGCCCCGAAAGGATAGCTTACTACACTCAATTATCTGCCCACCAAGTTCGAAAAATCCTAAAAGATTTACTAGAACAAAACGTGATCAGTCGCGCAGCAATTGGTTATGAAATTAACATTGATACATCTCATTCTGGACTAAACATCGTCCCTAATAATTGGTGGCCTGAGAATGAAAGTGTCGATGCTCTTTTAGAATCTTACCCGCACCACAACTTTGATATGGAGGAAGCCGTTAGTGACTTTATCTCATTCTGCCATGAACAATCAATCGGACTTGCGCCCGAACGAATTGATAGCGCATTCGTCAAAAACATCAGTCAAATCCTCGACCATCGAAAAGAGGGCCGAGTTCAAATTAAACCTCCGAGCAAAAAATCAGAAAGTGATTTCATCAATTCTTTCCTCTCTTGAGGCTGTAAAAACTGATGTATTTTCTTACGCTGAAACGTTAGACATTCAGCACAAAACAAACACCTGGCATTTAGGTAAATTTGGCAATGTAAATTGGCATATTCCTAAACGTCTTGATCCAGTAAGACTACAATCTGCAATCGACGCTGTTACGCCCATTTACACCGATAACATGGGTGTGAGGCAGTCTCTTATAGAGTTGTGGCTTGTTACAGGCCATGAGCGTCTAAGCGACAGTGAGCGTGAAAAAATGCTCAATCTGTATAACCAAAAATTATCTGAATACGAACCAGCAGCCGTGCGTGTTGTGCTTTCAGAAATGTCTGAGACAAAAACGTGGTGGCCTAGCTGGGCTGAAATACAAGCTGCTCTTGGCCCGTATTCAAACGACACTCTCCGACTTCATCACTCTCTTAAACACGTCCAACGAAAGGAATTAAAACTTGGATAAGCTTGATAGAAAATCATACATCGGATCATCTGATGCTATTGATATAAAAAATGGCAATTGGCTTAAAGTCTGGTCTGAAAAAACGGGCCGAACAACGCGCGAAGATTTGTCTGATAATTTTAAAGTTCAATTAGGCATTTTTACTGAAAACTTTCACTTAGACTGGACTTTTAACCGTCTGCAAATTGAAGCTGGCGGCATTTATACAATGTCTAAAGATTACAAAGGCAAGCAACACTGGGCCACGTATGACATGTGTGGAAGCCACCCTGACGCTATCCTTGAGGAAGGGGCAGGGGATACAACCCCATTGGAAGTAAAACACTCTGGCGGCTTTCGTTTCCGCGATGCTACCGAGGCCGCACGTTTTTATATGCCACAACTTCAGCATCATATGATGTGCTTTGGCTCAGATAATATTCTGTTTTCAGTCATTCGTGGCAATGACGAACCAGAGCGTATCTGGATCGGGCGCAGCCAACCTTACATCGATGACTATTATGCTAAATGTCAACAATTTTGGGAGCATATGGAAAGCGATATTGCACCAGCACCGTTTATTCCACAGGAGGAAACACCAGCAGAAACAAAAATATCAGATCAAATACCGTTTAACGGAAAAACGCGCAGATCAATTCAAACAGACAACCATGCCACTGTTTTGATTGGTCAGTACATTGAAACTAAAACCGCTGTTGTTGTTCACGACAACGCAAAACGGCAACTCAAAGCTATGATGGCTGCCGAAGAAACCGAACTTTATTGCGATGCACTGCAAATGAAACGCAATAAAGCGGGTTCCATCCTCTTCAAAATCACCAAAAAGGAAGTACGTCCTAATGTCTAAATCAAATTCAAAAATTGTCTATACTGTTGTTGTAGACAGTGGCATTGATTTGCCACCTAAACCAAAACCAACTGGTCGCAAAAACGGCAGTAAGTATTCATTTCTTTACAATTTGCAGCCAAAACAAAGTTTTTTAGTACCTGACAAACGTTCTATGTACGCAACTGTTGCTGCTGCTCGTAAATTAGGCGTTAAACTTGCTGTTCGTAATTGGAAAACAGACGAACATCCAACTCAATACCGCATTTGGTTTATTGGTCATAAGGTTGCTGCCTAATGACTGATAAAAAAACTGAAAAGCCTCGCGTCATTGACCGCGAAATGGCTTTGTACGATCTAATCTCAGCGCAAGCTGCGTGTGATCCCGTCATAAAAAATGCAATCAATCCGCATTTCAAAAATCGTTATGCTGATTTAGGCGCGTGTATCGACGCATGTAAAAAAGCACTGCACAATTATCATTTTGCTGTGCTGCAAACAAACGGTCACGACCAGTTCGGGCAATATGTAATGACTTCCCTAATCCATGTATCGGGGGAAAAGTTTCAGTCCGTTGTTTATCTGGTTTTAGATCGTCAAAATATGCAGGGTTTAGGCTCTGCAATTACTTATGCAAGACGATATGGCTTGCTAGGTTTAGTTGGCCTTGCGCCAGAAGATGATGACGGAAATGAGGCATCAAAGCCTAATATTTCTATGTCATTAAAAAAACCCACTAAAACAGCAACACTTCAAAATGCTAATGGAGACTTTTAATGTCTGATTACGACAACACAAACTCTGGCGTTATGTTTACGCCACACGCTGACCAGCGCATGATTGGTCAAGGCAAGCTTAACGTTGAAGGCACAGAAGACAGAGTAATCTTTGTTAAAGAAAAGCTTACCCGCGACGGTGAGCCTACTATTGTTATGTATAAACGTGCTGGCGTTTTGTTTGGCAATGACAAAAAAGGCAATGATCGTGCGCCTGATTATTCTGGCCCAATCGACGCCCACCCCAATCACCGCATTGCTGCATGGAAAGGGGAAAAAGAAGGTCGCAAGTATTTGTCCTTAAGAGTATCTGAAAAGCAAA
>JAPKAX010000087.1 GCA_028825025.1 Rhodospirillales bacterium
TGGCCCTAGGATGGGTTGCGTCATAAACCATCGATAAATGCTCGCCATCGACTTCTGTATAGCGTTGGGTTGAAGACAATGACGCATGGCCTAATAATTCTTGTATCGTCCTTAAATCACCACCGCCTCCCAACAAATGCGTTGCAAAACTGTGGCGCAACGCATGCGGAGTGGCGCTATCGGGTAATTTTAACAAAGCGCGTAATTCGCGAACTGTTTTTTGGGCAATAGCCGGGTTAAGCCGCTTGCCGCGAACGCCGACAAACAACGGGGCATCACCCTCAAACTGAAAAGGGGATACGTCCAAATAATCTTGAATTGCTTTACTCACGGCAGGTAATACAGGCACGAGCCGCTGCTTGCCACCCTTACCACTAATCACTAACGATGCATCGCCGTCAAGAGCCCGTAGACCTTCATCACGACTTAATTTCAGTGCTTCCCCTAACCGCAGACCGCAGCCGTACAATAAGGTTAACAAAGCTTTATTCCGCTTCCCAACCCATAATTCATCACTTAATTCTTCAACTACGTCTAAAGCTGTTAAAGTATCTTCAATAGATAGGGCTTTGGGAATTGATTTTGGGACTTTTGGAATGCGGACGGTTTGAATGATCGTATTTTTGATCCGTCCTTCGCGGACCAAATACTTAAAAAACGTTTTCAGCGTCGACATCGCCCGGGCCGTTGAAGTTCGCTCCAACCCGTCTGAATTTCGGCGTGCCAAATACCCCCTAAAGTCACGGGTGCTCAAGCGGTCTAAGTCTTCTAATCCCGGCGCATGGCCTAAATGCCTGCCCAGAAATTTAAAGAACGAAATGACATCACGGCTATAAGCATCCAACGTATGTGCCGAATAGTGCTTTTCGTGCGTTAGCCAATCCTGCCAATCGGTAAGAGCTTTAACAACAGCAGGTTCGGCAATTTCAATCATTCGATATCAGCCAATTCGCGGTGGATTAAGGTTTCCAACACACGAACCAAAAAGCCAATCAGCTCGGAGCCTTGGCGAGGGTTAAACACATCTCCGCGTGACCCCAATGCCATAATCCCGATGGGGGACGCAAGCGAAGGGCGAATGCGTGCAAGTGCGGCTGAACGAACCAGTCCGGCGCTTGGGCCAAATAACGTCCCATCATCCAAAATTTCATTATATAGGCAAATGTCTTGATCAATGCCAATCAAACGATCGACCTCGCCTGTTGGCAATTGCCGAACATTTTCTGAGATCAAACGCCGATCTGGAATATGTGAAGGCTGAAACCCAATTGAAACCATGTCGACATCCAATAAAAAAGGCCAGTCCGTATGAATAATTTGAACCAAATGTGCGAAATTTTTTGCAGAAACAGCAGCCAGAACAGAGGCATGCGTGCGGGTTTGTGTCGACATATTGCTGCGGCTGGTTTCAATCACTTCTTGTGCACAGTTGCGCAATTCATCCAATTCAGACGAATTACGATCCAGCATTACGCGCTGTAAATCAACAACCCCATCCCCGGTCCACCGTTCAGGGGCAACAACATCGCTCATGATATCGGCGTGTTTTTTAAAAAAACTCGGGTTTTGACGTAAATACTCAGCTACGTAAGATTCTTCTAGCTGAATTACATCAAGTTCCATATCGTCATTTTGCTCTAAAAAAGTATCTTCTAATTGCGGAGCCATCACTTTTTTCCTTTTATTCGTCGCCAAGGCTGCGAATCGCTTTATTATACACTGATACATAGTTAACGATGTATCCTTAACAAATAAGAAACGCCTGTCTCTATTTATGTCAAAAAAATTGATACCCACGAGCTACCCTCCTGGATCGCACGTTGCGGTTCAATTGCCGCTGCCCTTTGGGGGCGCGTATGATTACCGGGTCGGCGAGCAAATGACGGTCATGGAAGGCGACTTTGTTCGTGTGCCTTTAGGGCCGCGCATTGCCATTGGCGTTGTTTGGAGCCCCGCAACAGGGGAAGTGCCTGAAAATAAACTTAAAGATATTTCATCGCTATTGGATTGCCCGCCGTTGCCTAAGGTTTCGCGCCAATTTGTTGATTGGACGGCAAATTACACCCTGCAAGCCAAAGGGCTCGTCCTTAAAATGGCTATGAGCGTTCGCGATGCTTTGGAATCACCAAAACCCATTACCGCTTATATTCGGGCATCTGAACTGCCGGATTTGCGTATGACCCCAGCCCGATCACGTATTTTGGACGTTTTGAAAGACGGCCCACCCCGAACAACCACAGAATTAGCCCGTGAAGCGGCGACGAGCCCGGGCGTTGTCAAAGGCCTGTATGAAGCGGGGGCGCTGAACAAAGTTTCCTTATCACCTGAACCTGAAATAAGCGAGCCAGACCCAGAACGCCAAGGTGTGACGTTATCTGACACACAGGCAACGGCTGCGGAAGAACTTGTCAAAGCTGTCTTTCCGGGAGGGTTTTCAGTCTCTTTGCTGGATGGCGTCCCGGGTTCTGGTAAAACAGAAGTCTACTTTGAAGCTGTAGCCGAAGCGTTACGGCACGGCGGGCAAACCGTTGTTATGCTGCCTGAAATTGCTTTAAGTGCCCAATGGCTAGAGCGTTTTCGGGCTCGATTCGGTGTTGACCCATCGGTTTGGCATTCAGATTTAACCGTAAGTCAACGCCGCCACACATGGCGAGCAGTGGCTGAGGGGCGAGCAAAAGTCGTCGTCGGCGCACGCTCCGCCTTGTTTTTACCGTATCTAAATCTAAAGCTTATTGTAGTCGATGAAGAACATGATGGGGCTTTCAAACAAGAAGAAGGCGTTATCTATAATGCACGCGATATGGCTGTTGTTCGAGCCAGATTGGGGCAAATTCCCATAACTTTAGCATCCGCAACGCCTTCCTTAGAAACCATTATCAATGTCGCCGGGGGGCGTTATACGGGTTATGAACTTCCGGTCCGCCATGCCGGCGCTCAATTACCCGACATTAAAGCTGTCAATATGATCAAATCGCCGCCCCCTAGGGGACAATGGTTATCACCCGCACTGACAATTGCCATCAAACAAACCATAGCGGCTGGCGAACAAGTTTTATTGTTTTTGAACCGCAGGGGCTATGCACCCTTAACTTTGTGCCGAACCTGCGGGCATCGGTTCCAATGCCCCCGCTGTACGGCGTGGCTGGTCGAGCACCGCTCAGCCGGGCGCTTACAATGTCACCATTG
This sequence comes from Rhodospirillales bacterium, assembly GCA_028825025.1. Classification (GTDB taxonomy): domain Bacteria; phylum Pseudomonadota; class Alphaproteobacteria; order Rhodospirillales; family Casp-alpha2; genus JABMNT01. The sequence goes on from JAPKAX010000087.1 coordinate 3,187, forward strand.
CGGCTTTCATATATCGCCACCCAGCGAATGCCCCGAATGCAAAACCGAAAACAGTTTGGTTGCTTGTGGGCCGGGAGTTGAACGCTTAGCCGAAGAGATTCAAGCCTTAATCCCCAATATTCGCATGACCATTGCCGCCAGCGACAACATTCAATCGCCGGGAGCGGCGGGCGAACTTGTGCGCCGGATTGAAAACCATGCAGTCGACTTGATCATTGGCACGCAAATTGTGGCCAAGGGATATCATTTTCCCTTGCTGACATTGGTCGGGGTCATCGATGCCGATTTGGGCCTTCAAGGAGGCGATCCACGCGCTTCTGAACGAACATTCCAGCTTTTATATCAGGTTGCTGGCCGGGCCGGCCGAGGAGAAAAACCAGGGCGCGTATTGTTACAAACTTATATGCCGAAGCATCCGGTCATGTTGGCCCTGCTTTCAGGCGATAAAGATCAGTTTATTGAGATAGAGACCAAAGCCCGTCGTGAAGCCATGATGCCGCCGTTTGGAAGGCTTGTTGCCCTGATTGTTTCAGGTCCAATTGAGTCAAATGTAGATTATGCCGCCCAAGCTCTTGCCCGGTCCGCACCCAGCGGCCCCAACATATCCGTATTAGGCCCCGCCCCCGCCCCCATCGCACTTTTGCGCGGCCTTCATCGGAGGCGGCTATTATTAAAAGCAACTAAGGATACGGCGGTTCAACCATTGATCAGGCAATGGATATCTAGGTCAGAAAAGTACAAAAAAGTTCGCATTCAAATTGATGTTGATCCTATGAGTTTTTTCTAAAAATAGAAGCTTGGATGATCTTTGTTTTATTGCATTGCAAAAAGTGCTCAGAGTCCGTTGCATAGCCGGATTGAGTATGGTACGAAGTGCCCGCTTCATTAAAAATAATTTGTGAGGTGGGTTTAGGCTTGAATACCCAATAAGACTTTGATTTGTTAAGTCTTCGATTTGGTTACGAGTTGGCTTAAACTTAATTATAATAATTTGTTTAAAGACAAGGATTTCTCAAGTGTCATCGGATGTAATAGGCGCGACCGGTCTAGCAGGCCGCTACGCTACAGCGCTTTTCGAGCTTGCCAAATCGGATAAACAATTGGACCAAGTGGCTGATGATTTGTCAGTCCTGGCTCAAATGCTTAACGAATCGGACGATTTAAATCGACTTATCAGATCGCCGGTCATTTCCCGCGATAATCAAGGGTCGGCAATGGCTGCTGTTATGGAAGCGGCTAAAATCAGCGATCTCTCGCGTAAATTTATTGGGCTTGTTGCCCAAAACCGTAGGCTTTTCGCCCTACCCGCAATGATTAGGGCATTTCAGTCCTTACTCAACATATTGCGCGGCGAATCCACGGCAGAGGTTGTCTCGGCCAAAAAGCTAACTGCAAAGCAGCTTAAGGCCATAGAAAATTCTTTAAAAAATGCCACAGGGACCAATGTTTCAGTTGACGCTAGCGTTGACGAAAGCCTTTTAGGCGGCCTTATTGTTAAGGTTGGTTCTCGGATGGTTGATAGTTCTTTGAAAACGAAGCTGAACCAGCTTCGTTTCTCCATGAAAGGGGTCGGTTAATGGAAATCCGTGCCGCGGAAATTTCTGCGATATTAAAAAAACAAATTGCTGATTTTGGCTCAGAAGCTGAAGTAGCAGAAGTTGGACAAGTTCTCTCCGTAGGTGACGGTATCGCCCGCGTACATGGTCTTGACCAGGTTCAAGCTGGTGAGATGGTTGAGTTTCCTGGTGGTATTAAAGGCATGGCCTTGAACCTAGAAACAGACAACGTTGGTATCGTTATTTTTGGTGATGACCGTACCATCCGCGAAGGCGACACCGTCAAGCGTACAGGCGAGATTGTTGACGTTCCTATCGGCAAAGGCCTTTTGGGTCGCGTTGTTGACGCGTTGGGTAACCCCATCGACGGTAAAGGACCATTAACAGACGTCACACGGAGCCTGGTTGAAGTTAAAGCGCCTGGTATTATTCCACGGAAATCTGTGCACGAGCCTATGCAGACTGGTCTTAAAGCCATCGATTCGTTGATCCCGGTTGGCCGTGGACAACGAGAATTGATCATTGGTGATCGTCAAACTGGTAAAACAGCGGTTATTTTGGACACGATTTTGAACCAGAAGAAAACCAACGACGCTGCAAAAGATGATTCAGAGAAATTGTTCTGCATCTACGTAGCTGTTGGCCAAAAGCGCTCAACGGTTGCTCAGTTGGTTAAGACACTAGAAGACTATGACGCGATGAAATATTCCATCGTTGTTGCTGCGACTGCATCAGAGCCTGCTCCGTTGCAGTTTATGGCACCTTACACAGGCGCTACAATGGGCGAATTTTTCCGTGATAATGGTCAGCACGCGGTTATCTTCTATGACGACTTAACAAAACAGGCGGTGGCTTATCGCCAAATGTCACTACTTCTTCGTCGTCCTCCAGGACGTGAAGCGTATCCGGGTGATGTTTTCTATCTTCACTCCAGATTACTAGAGCGCGCCTGTAAATTGGGAGATGCGGCTGGTAACGGCTCATTGACAGCTCTACCTGTTATTGAGACACAAGCTGGTGACGTTTCTGCTTATATTCCGACCAACGTGATTTCGATTACAGATGGTCAGATTTTCTTAGAAACTGAATTGTTCTACAAAGGCATTCGTCCAGCTGTGAACGTTGGTTTGTCCGTGTCTCGTGTGGGTTCAGCAGCTCAGATCAAAGCCATGAAACAGGTTGCTGGCTCCATCAAGTTGGAATTAGCTCAATACCGTGAAATGGCGGCGTTCGCTCAGTTCGCTTCCGATTTAGACGCATCAACCCAGCAGTTGTTGGCTCGTGGTGCCCGTTTAACCGAATTGCTGAAGCAGCCGCAATACGCTCCATACCCTGTTGAAGAGCAGGTTGTAGTGATCTTTGCTGGTGTTAATGGCTTTACAGACAGCATTCCTGTCAACCAAATCACTACATTTGAGAAGAAATTCATTAGCGAATTCCGCGCGAAGCACGAAGACGTCTTAGCAACGATACGAACCGAGCAAGCGCTTTCTGACGATACCACCAAGAAGCTTAAAAGCATTCTTGAAGATTTCGTCAAGACGTTCGCTTAAACCGTAGATTATAACGAATAGGATCGGATAGGCATCGATGGCCAATCTTAAAGACCTAAAAGTTCGGATTACGAGTGTCCAATCGACGAAAAAGATCACATCTGCCATGAAAATGGTGGCTGCGGCTAAACTACGTCGGGCACAGGAATCTGCTGAAGCAGCCCGGCCCTTTGCGGAACGCATGGAACGAATGCTTGGATCGTTGGCAGCATCTTTGGGCGGCGTCGATGGTGCCCCTGAATTGCTCGCTGGAAACGGCAAAGATCAAACGCATTTGCTGGTTGCCTTTACGGCAGACCGGGGACTGTGTGGCGGTTTTAATGGCTCGATTGTTCGGCAAACCCGGAAAATGGCTCATAAGCTTAAAGCAGACGGCAAAGCAGTTAAGATTCTGTTTGTTGGACGCAAAGCGCATGATGTGATGAAGCGTGAATTTGCCAACGAGACAATTGATGTTGTTATTGGCATCGGCAAAAAAGGCGTTGAGTTTCATGAAGCAGCAGGTGTTGCGGATCGCATCACGACTATGTTTGAAGCCCGCGAATTTGATGTGTGTACAATCGTTTTCAACCGCTTCCAATCTGCAATGACACAAATCGTTACACCGCAGCAGCTCATTCCGTTTTCACCAGCAGTCGTTGGTGATGAGGATGAAGAAGCTGCCGCAGTTGAAGGTCCGAAGTCTGTTTATATCTTCGAGCCCGACGAAGAAGAAATTTTGGCCGATTTGTTACCCCGAAACTTGGGTATGCAAATTTTCCAAGCTATGCTGGAAAGCTCGGCATCTGAACATGGCGCACGTATGTCCGCCATGGACAGTGCTTCGCGGAACGCAGGCGATATGATCGACAGCTTGACAATGACCTATAACCGGACGCGTCAGGCCGTTATTACCAAGGAGCTGATCGAAATCATCTCCGGTGCGGAAGCACTTTAATCCGTTTGTAAGTTACACGAACGCTGAAAGGCAACAGGAGCATCAGCGATGACAAATAAAGCAACAGGTAAAATTACTCAGATTATGGGTGCCGTTATCGACGTTCAGTTCACAGGTGAACTGCCTTCGATTATGAACGCATTGACTGTGGATAATCATGGCAAAGAATTGGTGCTCGAGGTAGCTCAGCACTTGGGTGAAAACTCAGTTCGTACCATTGCCATGGACTCCACTGAAGGTCTGCAACGCAGCAAAGAAGTAACAGACACCGGAAGCCCTATTATGGTTCCCGTGGGTCCTGAAACTTTGGGCCGTATTATGAACGTTATCGGTGATCCGATTGACGAACGTGGCCCTGTTTTGACCAAAATGAAATCTCCAATTCACCGCAGTGCGCCTGAATTTAGCGAGCAATCGACAGATACAGAAATTTTAACAACCGGTATTAAGGTTGTTGATTTGATCGCTCCTTACGCTAAGGGCGGTAAAATTGGTTTGTTCGGTGGTGCTGGTGTTGGCAAGACGGTTTTGATTATGGAATTGATCAATAACGTTGCTAAAGGCCACGGCGGATACTCTGTTTTCGCTGGTGTTGGCGAGCGGACACGTGAAGGTAATGATCTGTACCACGAAATGATCGAAGGTGGTGTTATTAACCTAGACGGCGAATCAAAAGCTGCCTTGGTTTATGGCCAAATGAACGAGCCTCCAGGAGCGCGCGCACGTGTTGCTTTGACCGGTTTGACGCTGGCTGAGTATTTCCGCGATGAAGAAGGCCAAGACGTGTTGTTCTTCGTTGATAACATTTTCCGGTTCACACAAGCAGGATCTGAAGTATCAGCGCTATTGGGTCGTATTCCATCTGCTGTGGGTTACCAGCCAACTTTGGCTACCGACATGGGTACGCTTCAGGAACGCATTACATCAACAAACAAAGGGTCTATTACATCGGTTCAGGCTATTTATGTTCCTGCTGATGATTTGACTGATCCTGCGCCTGCAACATCTTTTGCTCACTTGGATGCGACAACGGTTCTTAACCGCCAAATCGCTGAATTGGGCATTTACCCAGCTGTGGATCCATTAGATTCTACATCACGTATGCTCGACCCACGGATCATTGGTGACGAGCATTATGCCATCGCTACCGGCGTTCAGCAGGTTCTGCAAACATACAAATCGCTACAAGACATTATTGCCATTTTGGGCATGGATGAATTGTCAGAAGAAGATAAATTAACCGTTGCACGTGCACGGAAAATTCAGCGCTTCTTGTCTCAGCCTTTCCACGTTGCTGAAGTCTTTACTGGATCTCCTGGTGTGTTGGTTTCTCTTGAAGACACCATCAAAGGCTTCAAAGGTATTCTAGAAGGTGATTACGACCACCTACCAGAAGCCGCCTTCTACATGGTTGGCACGATTGAAGCTGTGATTGAAAAAGCTAAAAAGATGGCAGCTGACGCTGCTTAAGTGTTGTTAAGTTGAAGAAGCTTAATCCTTCTAAGGAGTAGTTAGCATGGCCGACACGGTCGAATTTGAACTGGTATCACCCGCAAAGCTCTTGAGATCAGAGCCTGTCGAGATGGTTGTTGTTCCGGGCGCTGAGGGTGACTTGGGCGTTCTTCCGGGACACTCACCACTGATCGCTACTGTGCGTCCAGGAGTTATCGACATCCATGAAGGTGGCAGCGTCAAAGAGCGTATTTTTATTGCGGGTGGCTTCTGTGAGATATCACCCGAGCGCTGCACCGTTTTGGCTGAAGAAGCCATTGAAGTCAGCGCTATCGATAAAGCAGCAGCACAAAAACGTTTAGAAGATGCAACCTCAGCTTGGCAAAATGCTGATGATGCCAATAAAGCCAAAGCCGATACAGAACGACGTATCGCTGAAGCAATGGTAGCTGCCGCTGTATAAGAATTAACTCAAATGAGTTTCCTTAAAAACGCGGTACTTTATGAGTGCCGCGTTTTTTTGTGTTTGGAATTAAGATGATTAGCCTAACAAATTTTTTCTTTGGTCGACAACTACGAAATACAAAGGGACTGCTTAGCCAGAACCAACCGCCACACCCCCATATTATCGTTGCCCTATTACAGGAACATAGACTATGAGCGAAATCATCACAGAAAGACTTATTATGCGGCCTTTTGATGCCGCAGACATCAACTATTTGATCCACTTAAAAGGATCAGCCACCAACATGGCTCGCACAACCATAGGCCCCATTGACGCAACCCAAGCAACGATGCAGTTGGATCATTACCGCCAACAATGGAAAGACTTAGGGCTTGGAATGTGGTCACTAACCCATAAAGCCAGCGGCGAATTTGTTGGCGAATGTGGGTATGTTAAACGCCCAGACCTTGACGATTTTTCATTACGCTATACGTTATCAGATAGTTGGTGGGGGCAAGGGTTAACCCCTGAGGCAGTCCAAGCAGCACTTCATTACGGGTTAAACAATGCTAATTTAAAAAAGGTCTCTGCTTTGGCTTTATCCTCAAATGAACGTTCGTGCCGAATTTTAGAAGCAACAGGAATGAGCGTTGTTGATAACAACTTTGGTGGCTGGAGCGATTTTTACCGCTACCAGCTCACTCAAAAATAGGAGATAAAATGCGATTATATCTGGAACGGCACGGTGAAGCCGTTACAAAAAACATCCAACCGGATCAACCCCTCAGTTAATTAGGGCGAAAAACGTTACGCCGCCTTGCGTCCTTCTTGGAGAATAAATTGCGTACGGGTGTTGCGTGTCCTTTATTCGGGCAAGAACCGCGCGCAGAAAACAGCATTGATCCATGCAACCCGGCTTGGTCCTGGTCCCTGTGGTCGTAAAAAGCCCCTACCCCATATCGCCGTGGTCCCCTACAAACCCGCTATTCGATTCGTTGCGATTCGAGATTACGAGCGACGTAATGCGCGTTGGTCATTTGCCCTATGTGGACAAACTGCTATCACGCCTAATCACTGGAAACGAGGTTCAAACCTGTGTCCGCTTCGCCCCCGGAACCATTGTGGCACTTGAACGCAAAACGGTAATATCCATGTGGGAAGTTATATGGGCAATGTCGCCGGCTCTAATAAGCGAACGATCCGATGATCAATAATAACCGTATAGCCATTTACTAATACCTGTATGGATATTGCAGACGGAAGGAATTGCATCTTTGGGGATAAAGATCTCATCGCACGGCACCATTTCAACGGCCACACTGGACACCTCCATTCCCAACCGACCGTCTTGAAGTATCACAACTTCATTGCAAATATGGATAACATCTTCCCAACGTTGACCCAGAGGATCAACAAACAATACGCAAGGATATCCGCGGCCGCTCCAGTTTTCAACAACGTCACTTTGTGAAACAGGTGTTTCAAACTCAGTTGGTGATAACAAATTACTCATCATTTAATTACTTTTAGCGTCTACTTTTTTTACTTTTTTTGTTATGGGACCACGCAACTTTTGGCGATGTTCCAGGTTTCATTAAGCCAAGTTCTGTTGCTTCTAAGCGGCGCACTTCATCACGTAATCTGGCGGCTTCTTCGAAATCCAAATCAGCGGCAGCGGCTTTCATGCGTTCAGTTAAATCCTTTATAACGGATTGTAAGTTGTGCCCAATCAGTTCTGTCCGTCCACCAACGCCTGTATCAACGGTTACATAGTCATTTTCATGAACACCTTCGATGATTTCAGAGATCCCTTTTTTGATACTTACAGGCGTTATGCCATGCAGCTCATTATACGCCGTTTGCTTAACGCGCCGTCTATTCGTTTCTGAAATGGCGTAATCCATGCTGCCGGTTATTTTATCAGCATATAAAATAACAAATCCGTCAACATTCCGCGCCGCCCGGCCAATCGTTTGTACCAATGATGTTTTAGAGCGCAAAAAGCCTTCTTTATCAGCATCCAAAATTGCCACTAACCCGCATTCAGGAATATCTAGACCTTCCCGTAGCAAGTTAATCCCAATCAAAACATCAAAAGCGCCAAGGCGTAAATCACGAATAATTTCGATACGCTCTAGGGTTTCGATATCGGAATGCATATAGCGCACACGGACCCCATGCTCATGCAAATATTCGGTGAGATCTTCGGCCATCCGTTTGGTCAACGTCGTCACCAACGACCGCATTCCTTTGGCAGCAACGGCCTTCACTTCACCCAACAAATTATCGACTTGAGAATCGATCGGTCGGATTTCAACCAGCGGGTCAATCAGCCCTGTCGGCCGAACCAGTTGTTCTGTAAACACCCCGCCAGTCCGCTCCATTTCCCACGGGCCTGGAGTGGCTGAAACGAAAACCGATTGCGGCCGCATTTCATCCCATTCTTCAAATTTCAAGGGGCGATTATCAACACAGCTAGGGAGACGAAAACCAAAATTAGATAATGTTGATTTGCGGGCAAAGTCACCTTTATACATGCCACCTACTTGGGGAACGGTAACATGGCTTTCATCGACCATTATAATTGCATTTTCTGGTAAATATTCAAACAACGTGGGCGGGGGTTCACCCGGATTTCGCCCCGATAAATATCGAGAATAGTTCTCGATTCCACCACAATGACCCGTGGTATCGAGCATTTCCAGGTCAAATTGAGTCCGTTCGCGCAATCGCTGGGCCTCAATCAGTTTATTTTCGTCTTCTAGTTCCTTAACCCGCACAACCATCTCGGCTTTAATTTGAGGTATAGCCTGCATCAAAGTGGGGCGCGGGGTTACGTAATGTGAATTTGGGAAAATGGTAATCTCTTCTAAGTTACCAATTTTTTCTCCGGTTAGCGGATCGATCTCCCAAATCGCCTCGATCTCATCACCAAACATCGATAAACGCCACGCCCGATCTTCAAAGTGAGATGGGAAGATCTCAATCACATCGCCGCGTACTCGAAAGGCTCCTCTATAAAACGAAGCATCGTTTCGTTTATATTGCAACTCGACCAGTTTTTTTAAGAGCGTATTGCGATCGATCTCCATGGATTGTTTAATTTTAAAGGTCATTTCCGCGTAAGTTTCGACGGCACCAATACCATAAATGCACGATACCGATGCAACGATAATTACATCCGAACGCTCGAGTAAAGAGCGGGTTGCGGAATGGCGCATCCGGTCAATTTGTTCGTTTACCGACGCATCTTTTTCAATATAGGTATCGGTACGGGGTACGTAAGCCTCAGGCTGATAATAATCATAATACGAAACAAAATATTCAACCGCATTATCGGGGAAAAAATCTTTCATTTCGCCGTACAGCTGAGCTGCTAAGGTTTTATTAGGGGCCAAAAC
>JAPKAX010000334.1 GCA_028825025.1 Rhodospirillales bacterium
TATCCAAGTCGGAGAACGAAAGCTTCATGGCCCATAATTACCTTAGCTAGCAGTCCTTTTGCGATAACACGCCGCACACGTGATTTCTACAAATGACCAGTTTCAATCCTATATATTGCGTGACAACACAGTAAATGACAACAACCTGATCAAAATTATGGCGCTGGAAATCACATTCCAGTTCTGAGCACAGGCCCAGTTGCGGCCATCAGGTCCCAACTGGGTCGATGCACTGCTGCCTACAGGCCAGCAAAAGGTGCATAATATTGCACGACACAATTGCACGGCGACATTAACTGATCACAGGATTTTTACTCTAAATTAAAGAGTACATTTGGGACGGATATGATAAGTGAACAATCTTGTTCTTTGTCCACCATATGAAGCTGACGGGAACTTCGAACCCTATTTGTGCACATTTTTTATTTCACGTCAAAAGACCTAAAAGTGATTTTCACCCCCCAATAGTTAAATCCATAAAGCGCTATATATCTAGTCGTGATAAAAATACCCCACTAGCCAACCGCAACGAAACCCCAAGTCTTGGAGGATATCTCTGTATACTTTTAGAACTTATAACTAAACTATTAATATTCACTTGCAGCCAATAAATTTTAATAAATCATTTATTTGAAAATTCTACTTAAAAGTGTTTAGTTTGCAAATTTATCAATTAAGAGGTTCCTTCAGGAATGAAATTTCATAATAGGACATATCAATATGAGCGTTTTAAATGCCCAGTCTGTAGGTGGAAAAGTTATAAGCCAGTACATCTTTGGTGTTATTATTTTGGCGACGCTAGATCAGTTGAGCCAAGGCGAAACTTTTGAAGATGTGGCAGACACCATTGGCCTGCAAAGCCTCCGATATTCTGAGGGGTCGCTAACCGAACATTACTTTGATCTTACAGATTCAGGCGGCAAGACTGTCACTAATATCTACAGCAACGATCAGATCAATTTTTTACCCTATTCAGAGTTTATGCAGTATGCCAAAACACAGTGAAAAAACGTCACAATTGTCTTTCCAACGCAAAATACCAATCACAAAAAACCGATGCTAACGGCGACCGCTATGCCGAAATTGATAAAAACACTTTGCGCAGCTTTATCAAAGCAACGCTAGTTGACACCTATGACAGCACTACAATACAAGCCTTTGAAATTGTAATTGAATATTAGGGAAGTGGCGAACTGTCTTCGACAGAAGACGGTCGCGTCGTTAGCCCTATGGCAGAAATTGTAGACGACGAACTTACCCGTCTTTGTAGGATGGAAAGCACCCTTGGTTAGGCTGACATTGTTGTCCTAATGGGCGAAAATTACAATTATGCTCGGTTGAACGAAAAAAACGAAACCCGCACTTCATTCGACGATACGATTGCAGCATTAAGCCAAGATCATGGGCTTGATTTAGATCACTCAATTTTCACTCCGGGGGGAACATCTCATGAGCTCAAGTGGCCAACCAATTAATTATAAAAGAATTTGATCCCGCAAACGAACATGGGGCGATTGATGGTGTTGTATCACATATCTACTCAACCGCTCCTGATAAAATCGACAGCCGATATTTTAACTTTCAAATCATCGAAAAAACATGGGGCGAAATCTTCGGCGGATTAACAAACTATGTCACCGAATGGAAGTTGCGAAGCAACACAAGTATTTTAGACAAACACGAAGATTATGACCTTAAACAAGCCTATGAATTAGTTAACATGGCCGAATCTTTTGTCGAAAACAATGTTGAAGTTGCCCATATTTGGGCCACCCAGCACAAGAGCGCAGCCAATCTGTAGGGGGACGAGGGGCAGACTGAACTATCTATTCCAGGAGAGATGTTTCGCATGCTTACCAAAAATCCGCCCGGCACCCGTTGGTGGATTTGACAGATGGCTTTAGCAATTAAACCGAAGCCAAAGACGGCGCAGCAGATTTGCACCTGCTTCACAGCGATGAAAAAATGGTGGCCTATATCGCCTCGAAATCAGAACATTCCAGCACCAACAGCTTTGATTTTTCCTCAGTAATAATCTCTACCGGTGCGGTGACGATAACCTGGATAGGAGTCGCGCAAGAACAGCCTCCAGATGCAAATAATTCCGAAGTTAAGATTTCAAACGTCGACCCTGACACGGCACTGACCGGCGCAATTTTAGAGCTTGAACTGGTACCGTTTGAAATTATAAAAGTAATCTTTAACGCACCCGACTTCAGACAGGAATTTGCCACAATAAGCTCGAAAGACAACCCCATTCCTGACTTGCCACGAGACGATGATCGCACCGACGATAAACCTGCAGACGCCGACGATATTGATTTGGGGGCAAGTGATTCGGGTGTCTACGCGATCATGGCGCCTTGGTCCTGTTGCCTCTGCTGATGTTTATCTAAGACCGTGGTTACAGGTATTTGAAAACCTCTCTAACACTGATTGGGCTAAGACCGCAGACGGTTATGTGCTTGCACATAGGCCACAAGCATTTGGGTAGAGCCATCTTTACCAGCGCCTGTCTGACTACCTGACAGCACAGGGCCCAGCGCGGTTGCAAGCTCTTTGCCCAGTTCAACCC
>JAPKAX010000088.1 GCA_028825025.1 Rhodospirillales bacterium
CTCTGATGTCTGGTGCTGCTGTAACAAGGGCGCTGAATGATCAGGGATTCGATGTAACTGCAATAGATGTTCAGCGCGATATGGGAACTCTGTTAACCCGCCTTTACCCAAAGCCCGATATTGTTTTTAACACGCTACATGGTCGCTTTGGTGAAGATGGATGCGTGCAAGGCTTGCTTGATATTTTAAATATTCCCTATACCCATTCCGGTTTGCTGGCATCGGCATTAGCCATGGATAAAGTAATGGCGAAGCGGATTTTTCAAATGGCAGGCATCCAAGTTGCAGATCATGTGATCGCGAGTAGCCAAACGCTCTCAAAAACACATGTTATGGAACCCCCTTACGTTATTAAGCCAACCAATGAAGGCTCAAGCGTTGGGGTCCATATTGTCCGTTCCGGCGATAACACCGAACGTTTTTCTGAGCCGGGTTGGCCGTTGGGCACGTCTGTTATGGTCGAGAAATATATTGAGGGACGTGAATTTACGGTAGCTGTGATCGGTGACCGTGCTTTAGCCGTAACTGAAATTACAACCGATCGCGGATTTTATGATTATGACGCTAAATATGTAGATGGCGGCTCAACACATGTCATTCCCGCCGATATAGATCAGGGACTTTATGACGAAATTATGCGATTGGCATTGCTTGCGCATCAATCACTCGGATGTCGGGGGGTCTCGCGTGCAGATTTTCGTTATGATGGAAAGGAAATATACATACTTGAGGTCAATACTCAACCTGGATTGACACCTACGTCCTTGATTCCAGAGCAGGCGGCGCATGTAAATATTTCGTTTAACGAATTAATAACCTGGATGGTGGATAATGCGAAGTGCGACGCATGAATTTCAAAAAGGGTACTATGGAAGAGAACGTAAAAACAATAAGATTGGGGAAACCAAGGCGCAAAGCAGTACCGCTTTGGCGCAGACGATCCGTAGTTGTTACATCAATGATGGTTGTCGTTGCTGCCATCGGTGCGGGTTTATGGTGGAGTGTCTCTCATAATTTAATCGACAAACTTGCTGAGCAGACCAAGTGGCGAGCCATTGCCATGTCTGCAAAAGTTGGATTCCAAGTTAATGAGATTTTGGTTGTTGGTCGCAAAGAAACATCCTCAAAGATATTGCGAAAAGCTATCCGGTTGGAACGCGGTGCGCCCATTTTGGCATTTGACTTAAATGCTGCCCGTGATCGGGTTGAAGCGTTGCCATGGGTTCGTCGTGCGACGGTTGAGCGTATGCTGCCCGATACGATTTTATTATCTATAAAAGAACGCAAGCCTTTGGCAATTTGGCAACACGAAGGAAAATTTGCGCTGATTGACGAACAAGGAGATGTGATTTTACGACAGGAAATTGGTCGTTTTAATGATCTGCTTGTTGTTGTCGGTGAAAATGCTCCTGATCAAACAGCCCAATTGCTAGCCACTTTACGCACTCAACCTGAATTGCAAAGCATGGTTAAGGCGGCTGTTTGGGTTGGCGAGCGCCGCTGGAATTTGCGTCTTACAGGCGATATTGATGTTCGTCTTCCTGAAGGCGATACCATTGCCGCATGGACACGATTAGCTGAATACGAACGGGTTCATCGGGTATTGGAACGAGATGTACAAATTTTAGATTTACGGATGCCGGATCGATTGATTGTTCGTAAATCACCGCAGAAAAAAACTGAGAAAAGAAAATCTGGCCGAGAAACGTGATGTTAATAAGTCGTGAAACATACTGGCTTATTTAGATGATGGAAATGATAGATTTATGAGAAACGGTGTTAACCATAACCGATCCCGCAACGGCTTAGTTGCTGCACTTGATATCGGATCAACTAAAATCGGTTGCATGATTGCAAAGCCATCTGCTGATCATTCCGCAGGTCCGGGGCATGACGCACGAATTGTTGGGTTTGGTCATCATGTGTCCAAGGGTGTCCGATCCGGCGTTGTTGTCGATATGGATAGTGTTGAGAAAGCCGTGCGTTCTACAGTTGAAGCAGCTGAGCAAATGGCGGGCGAAAATATTCATGACGTGATTGTTAATGTGAATATTGGTAAGCCGAAATCGCGTTTGATTGCATATGAAGTCTCTATTGCAGGTCATGAGATTGGTGATGCAGATTTGCGCCGTATTCTGGACCCACAAGGCTTGGTCGAAAACGAATTGAACAGCAGGAAAGTCCTTCATAAAATCCCTGTCGGTTATAGCATCGATGGCAATAGAGGTATCCGGGACCCACGGGGTATGTTTGGCGACCGATTGGGCGTTAATATGCATATTATAACAGCGGACAGTGGGCCAATCCGTAACCTTGAAACGGCAATTTCACGGTGTCATTTAGGGGTTGAAACCAAAGTTCTAGCAGCCTACGCATCGGCTTTGGCCTGTGTAGTAGAAGACGAGCGCCAAATGGGCGTGACCTGCGTCGATATTGGTGGCGGTACGACATCCATCGCCGTGTTCTTTGATGGTGAACTGGTTCATACAGATAGCATTCCCGTCGGTGGCCAACACGTCAGCAATGATATCGCGCGTGGGTTGGCAACGTCCTTACAACACGCCGAACGCATGAAGACGCTTTATGGGAACGCCATTCCATCAAGCAATGATGATCGTGAAGTCATTAAGGTTCCTTTGGTTGGTGAAGAAAATAATTCAGAGGCTGGGCAGATTCCACGGTCCATGTTGGTTGGTATAATTCGCCCCCGTATGGAAGAGATTCTGGAAATGGTGCGTGACCGTTTGGTACATGCAGGTTTCGATAAAGTTGCGGGCCGCCGTATGGTTTTGACCGGTGGTTCTGGTCAGTTGCCAGGATTGCCAGAATTGGCGGGTACAATTTTAAATAAACAAGTTCGTGTCGGTCGTCCTTTGGGCATGGATGGACTGGCTGAAGCCGCATCTGGGCCTGCGTTCTCGACCTGTGTTGGGCTTTTGAACTTTGCTTTAAATGAAAAGCGAGATCTATCGCACGATACATATAAACAAGAGACACTTCGGGCCGATGGTCGTTTGGGGCGACTTGGCCATTGGCTTAAGGAAAATTTTTGATGACTAATAATAAAATGCCGCACTGGGGCGGCGAAGATTTTGTTAAGGCTGGGGCAGCTTATATGAAATCAATTCACACTGTGCAATTGCGCAAACTAAGGAGATCGATATGAGCATCAACCTAACCGTTCCAACTTCTACGGAAAATCCCGAACTGAAACCACGTATTACCGTTGTTGGTGTTGGTGGTGCGGGCGGCAATGCTGTGAACAATATGATTAAACGCGAATTAGAAGGCGTTGATTTTGTTGTCGCTAACACAGATGCGCAATCCTTAACCCAATCATCGGCTGAACGTCGAATTCAATTGGGCGCAAACTTGACACAAGGCTTGGGTGCAGGCTCGAAACCTGACATCGGTCGCGGCGCTGCGGAAGAGGCAATTGAAGATGTGCTTTCTGAATTAGAAGGTGTGCATATGGTCTTTATTGCTGCTGGCATGGGCGGTGGTACAGGAACGGGTGCTGCACCTGTTATTGCTCAAGCGGCACGCGATGCTGGAATTTTGACAGTTGGTGTTGTAACCAAGCCTTTCCAGTTTGAAGGCTCGCACCGTATGAAAATGGCTGAACAAGGTATTCGTGAATTAGAGCAGCATGTTGATACGCTGATCATTATTCCGAACCAGAACCTATTCCGTATTGCAAATGAAAACACAACTTTTTCAGATGCTTTTAATATGGCTGACGAAGTCTTGTATTCCGGTGTTCGTGGCGTAACTGATTTGATCGTTATGCCGGGTCTCATTAATCTTGATTTTGCTGATATTCGTTCCGTAATGGAAGAAATGGGCAAAGCAATGATGGGTACGGGCGAAGCCAATGGCGACCGCCGAGCTTTAGATGCTGCTGAATCTGCTATTGCTAACCCTTTATTAGAAGACATGTCCATGAAGGGTGCCAAAGGCGTATTGATCAACATCACGGGTGGTCAGGATGTTACTTTGTTTGAAGTTGACGAAGCCGCAACACGTATTCGGGCAGAAGTCGATGCGGATGCACACATTATCGTCGGATCTGCATTCGATCCAAATTTGGATGGCACCATGCGGGTTTCTGTTGTGGCTACGGGCATTGATGCAAATTCAGCTCAAATGCCCGCTCCTACGATGCTGAACGTATCAGGCACCGGACAACAACCTGTTGTACAACAGGTAAAGCTTCTCGAACTTGAAGATCCCGTCGAAGAACCTGTTGCAGTAACTGACGAAGCGCTAGCGTTTGGCGTTGCTGCTGAGGATGCAGGAGTGGTAACTGAAACTCAAGCATCACCACTTGAGCAATTGATTGAAGAGATCGATGCCAATTCAGAAGCTTTAATGGTACCGGAATCTGCAGAAGTTAAAGAATCTGTTACTGAACAGGTCACAGAACCAACTCCTGAAGCGGTCGCAGAACCAACTCCTGAAGCGGTCGCAGAACATACTTTAGGCGTGGCTGTTAAAGCTGCTCCTGCAATGCCAACTATCGGCGCAACAGATGCTTTTATCCCGCCAAAGCCGGTATCCGTTGAGCCAAAACCGGAGGCACTTCAAGCCGATCCGTTCCGGGCTGCTGATATGGCTAATGGCTCGGCTCCACTGGGAGAAACATCAGTAGAAGTGGCTCCAAAACTAAGTTTGTTCGAGCGTGTAACCCGCACAGGACGCGCTGCAATCGGATTTGCTGGCAACAAACAGCAAGCACAGGCACCTGAAATACCTGCGGTGTCTTCTGCACCCGAAACGCGTCAAGAGGCGCAAGCGAGCGAGCGCATTGCATCGATTAAGGCTGTTCCTACAATGGTCCATGAATCTGCACCCATTGAGCCTGCACGGCAAAATGAAATAGCTGGATTAGGACCAGAGCCTGAACCTGCAAGAAAAGAAACCGAAGCAGAAGATGATATGCTCGACATCCCTGCATTTTTGCGGCGCCAAGCAAACTAAAAAAGCGATAACTCATTTTTGTAAAGGGTAACAAAACGAAACAAAGAGTGATTTGTATGAATCCGGGGATGTTGTTAGAAATATTTTATGAACTTTACTACAATAAAAGCTTTATTGGGGACTAACTTACATAATGCATATCGATAACATCACCGTCGATAAAAACACCAAAGACCAAGTCGTTTATCAACGTACACTTAAAAGCGCTGTTAGTTGCGATGGTGTTGGGCTGCATTCTGGCAAACCCGTAAGGTTATCCTTGAAACCCGCCTTTCCGGGGACTGGGGTTATATTTAAGCGGACTGATGTTAATGAAGATCAATCCATAATCCCAGCGCGCTGGGACTGTGTGGTTGATACGCGTATGTGTACAGTTATTGCTAACGAACACGGTGTTCGTGTTGGCACAGTCGAGCATTTAATGGCGGCTTTGGCTGGTTGCGGCTTGGATAACGTTGTTGTTGAAGTTAGCGGACCAGAAGTCCCCGTGATGGACGGAAGCTCCGGACCTTTTGTCTTTTTGATTGAATGCGCAGGGGTTGTTGATCAAGACCAGCCACGCCGCGTCATTCGGGTTTTGAAAACGATTTCGGTTGAAGAAGGTGGTGCTCAGGCATCGCTATCTCCCGATCATGGCTTTTCATTAGATGTTCAAGTTCATTTCGAAGGTACCGCCGTATCGCAACAGGCTTTGCACGTCGGCATGAAAAACGGCTCTTTCTGTAAAGAATTAGCCCGGGCCCGCACATTTGGCTTCTTGAACGAAGTTGAAGCATTGCAAGCGGCAGGACTAGGTAAAGGTGGGTCTTTGGATAACGCCATTATTGTTGATGGTCTTAGAATCATGAACAAAGATGGTTTGCGCTTTGATGATGAGTTCGTACGTCACAAAATGCTCGATGCTGTTGGTGACCTTTTCTTAGCTGGTGGTGCGATTATGGGTAAATTTTCAGGGAATCGCTCTGGTCATGCACTTAACAATGCATTGTTACATGCTCTATTTGCTGATGATGATGCTTGGTGTTATGACGAATTGCGTGGCGACGCGGTTAATGTGGCCATTGATGGCGGCATTTTTGCAGAATCAGTGGATGTTGTTAGCGCTGCTTAAGGGAAGTAAATGAGCAACTTGAGACCACATCCCTGCAAATTTGCGGGGATTTTTGTTTTTGATGCCTTTTTCCGTCCTCATTGTCTTGCCATAAGCCCCCGCCCGCATGATATAATCTATGTGTCTTTAAATAAATGAACAGGGCGGATTTCTGCATAGGATTTCGTCGGATAAGTAATATGAAAATGAAACGGCTCTGGAATTTCGCAACTTTACTGCTTGCTGCTGCATTGATGGGTGGATGTGCGGTTGGTGTCGAAAAAGAGGTCTATGTAGAAGAGCCGGTCGAGGATCTTTACAATTCAGCTATTGATCTGATGCTAGAAGGTAAATTTCGCACTTCGACGACTAAGTTTGATGAGGTTGAGCGCCAACATCCTTATTCCGTTTGGGCAACAAAAGCACAGCTCATGGCTGCTTATGCTTATTATCAGGCCAATAGATACGATGAAGGGATTGTTGCTCTGGATCGGTTTATTCAATTACACCCTGCGAATAAGGACATCAGTTACGCCTACTATTTGAAGGCATTGAGCTATTATGAACAAATTTCGGATGTAGCGCGGGATCAAAAAATGACGCAATTGGCGTTAACGTCATTGCGTGAACTGACCCGCCGTTATCCGAATTCAAAATATTCACGCGACGCCAAGCTAAAGCTTGATCTGACCTATGATCACTTGGCCGGAAAAGAAATGCAGATTGGCCGTTATTATCATACACAAAGACAATATTTAGCGGCAATTAATCGGTTTAAGGTTGTTGTAGAGAAATATCAAACAACCACCCATGTTCCAGAAGCTTTACACCGCATGACAGAAGGTTATTACGCTTTGGGGTTGTCGGGGGAAGCCAGAAAGACTGCGGCAGTGCTTGGCCACAATTACCCAGGCAGTGAATGGTACATCGATTCTTACGAAATGATGGAAAACAATAAAGTACGTATCAGCAGTAAGGCTACGGGTAAAAAAGTAAGTATCGAGACTAATCGGCAAGAAAAAGCTGCTTGGTACGAACTTTGGAAAAAATTCTAGAGCGTGGGGTAGGCGGCCCTAAATAAATGCTGACCAGCCTTGCCATACGTGATGTCGTTTTAATCGAACGCTTAGATCTGGATTTTATGCCTGGCCTTTGCGTTATGACCGGTGAAACCGGTGCTGGAAAATCTATTTTATTGGATTCGCTTGGCCTTGCTATGGGTGGTAGGTCTGAAGCCCGTTATGTTCGCCACGGCACAGATCAAGCTTCCGTAACAGCCGCCTTCGATATCCCCGCCACGCATGCCGTTGTACCTTTGTTAGCTGAACATGGAATAAATGCTACTGATGGTGAATTATTATTGCGCCGGATGTTGAACAAAGAAGGTAAATCACGTGCCTTCATTAATGATCAACCGGTCAGTGTTCGGCTGCTGAGCCAAGTGGGCGAATTGATGGTCGAAATTCATGGCCAGTTTGATAATCAGCGCCTTATGAACTCAGCCCTTCACAAAACGATACTTGATACATTTGGCGACTATGCGAAGCATTTAGAACTGGTCGCTAAGTCCTTTGGCGTATGGCGTGCAAAGGCTCAAGAACGATTGGCACTTGAGCAAGAAATTGAAATTGCCCGGCGTGATGAGGAATTCTTGCGCCATGCCGTTGACGAATTGGATCGCTTGAAACCGGAGCCGGGTGAAGAAACGAATTTGGCTGAAAAGCGGGCTTTGATGATGCACGGCGAACAGCTCATATCGGCGATGAACGATGCGCTTGGTCAATTGCGCATGAACAACGGGGCGGACGAACGATTACAAAAGGCGGCTCGTGAATTGGGCCGTGTGGCTGAAAAGGCAGAAACCCGCTTAGATGAAGTGATCGGGACGCTGGACCGCGCTATTAATGAAACAGCGGAAGCGACTAATCAGTTGGAACGTGTTGCACAAAGTCTGGACTTAGACCCGAACGAGCTGGAAAACGCCGAAGAACGATTGTTCGCTCTTCGTGCCCTTGCCCGTAAACATAATGTGTTGGTTGATGATTTGTCGGATTTACGGGCCCGGATGACACATAATCTGCAAGCCGTAGAGGATGGCGGGGCACGGTTGGAAATTTTAAACCGTGAGGAAATTGAAGCCAAAAAATCGTACATGACAGCCAGCACTGAATTGAGCGCTAAACGAAAATCAGCCGCATTACGCTTAGATAAAGCCGTATCGACTGAGCTGGACGCCTTAAAGTTGGGCAAAGCGACTTTCGTAACTGAAATATCTGAATTGGCAGAAGACGCATGGACCGTAAGTGGTTTCGATCGCATTGCCTTTTTAGTCGCAACCAACCCCGGAACACCCGCAGGCCCGATAAATAAAATTGCATCGGGCGGAGAAATGGCGCGGTTTATGTTGGCGCTTAAAGTGGTGTTGGCTGAATCCGATACAATAGGGACTTTGGTTTTTGATGAAGTGGACGCGGGCGTTGGGGGTGCTGTGGCAGCAGCCGTCGGTGAACGCTTAGCGCGGCTGGCTGAAAGCAATCAAATTTTGGTCGTCACCCATTCGCCTCAAGTCGCAGCTCGTGGACAAACCCATTGGCGGGTTTCTAAATCAGAACAAGCTCAATTGATGGGATCGAATGGGTTGGATGATTTGCGCATCTTAACCACTGTTGCACCGTTAGATTTGGGTGAGCGCAAAGAAGAAATTGCCCGCATGTTGGCTGGAGCAGAAGTGACCAACGAAGCGCGCGCCGCTGCAGATAGTTTGTTAGCCAGAGCGGGCGAATGATCGAGACACCTGTTGAAGACTTAATGGAATTGGATGCTTTGGTTGAGCTCAAGCGGCTTGCTAAAGAGATTGCGGCCCATGACATCGCCTACCATCAAAAAGACGCCCCACGGGTCTCTGACGCTGAATATGATGCCCTTAGGCAGCGTAATGACGCGATTGAAGCGCTATTCCCTAAGTTTATTCGGCCCGATAGCCCATCGAAGCGCGTCGGCGCACCTGTTGCTTCCGGGTTTGGAAAAGTCACACATGCGCGGCCAATGCTGTCGTTGGGTAATGCGTTTTCGGATGAAGATGTTGTTGAGTATTTTGATCGTATCCGTCGCTTTTTAAGCTTTTCTGCAAATGATCCGGTTGAGGTCACGGGTGAGCCAAAAATTGATGGTTTATCAGTTAGTCTTCGTTATGAAAAAGGCGAATTTGTTTTGGCTGCGACACGCGGCGACGGGATGGTGGGTGAAAACATCACCGAAAACATGCGAACGATCGCGGATTTGCCAAAAATAATTTTGGCCCCAAATCTGCCGGATGTTTTGGAGGTGCGGGGAGAGGTGTATATGGCGAAGGCTGATTTCGCAGCCCTCAACCAGCGCCAAGAACAAACGGGGGGGAAGCTGTTTGCCAACCCACGTAATGCAGCGGCGGGAAGCTTGCGCCAATTAGACACCACCATTACCGCTTCGCGTAAGCTTTCGTTATTTGTCTATGCAATTGGTGAAGTCAGTGGCCCGATTGGCAAAAGCCAATGGGCGTTTTTCGAGAATCTAAAAGCTTGGGGGTTCAAAGTGAACCCCCAAACCAAGCTGTGTTCGGACGCTGAAGAACTGATTGCCCATTACAATTCAATCGGCGAGATGCGTGCTGGCCTTGATTACGATATTGATGGCATGGTTTATAAAGTTAACCGCTTTGATTGGCAGGAACGGTTGGGCTTTGTTAGCCGTGCGCCGCGCTGGGCCATCGCCCATAAATTCCCAGCTGAAAAGGCGCAAACGAAGCTCAACAGCATTGATATTCAGTTGGGTCGAACGGGCGTATTAACACCTGTCGCGCGGTTGGAACCGGTTACTGTTGGCGGCGTTGTTGTATCGAATGCAACATTGCATAACGACGATGAAATAAAACGCTTAGATGCCCGCGTCGGGGATGCGGTGATTATCCAGCGCGCGGGCGATGTTATTCCTCAAATTGTTGAAGTGCTGTTGGATAAACGCCCTGTCTTGTCTGTGCCTTTTAAATTCCCGACCCAATGCCCGGCTTGCGGCAGTGCGGTTGTGCAAGAAGAAGGTGAAGTGGCAAAGCGCTGCTCCGGCGGGTTGATTTGCACGGCCCAAGCGGTCGAGCGATTACGTCATTTTGTATCGCGCAATGCGTTTGATATTGAAGGCTTGGGCGGCAAACACATCGAAACTTTTTGGCACGATGGATTGATTAAAACACCGGCTGATATTTTCAGATTACCTCAAAAAATTAAAGACTCAGGCAAGCGGGAAGGCTGGGGGGATCAGTCCCGTGTAAATTTAGAAACTGCCTTAGAAGACAAAAAAAACATCGAACTGCCGCGCTTCATTTTTGCCCTTGGCATTCCACGAATTGGACAAGCGACGGCGCGCACGTTGTCCAAACATTATGGATCGTTAGCTGGATGGCGAAGTGCCATGGATTTGGCTAAGGATCACGCTTCAGAAAGTTACCAAGACTTAATCAATATCGATGGCATTGGCAGCTCAACCGCAGCTGATGTTTTGTCGTTTTTTGCTGAAGCTCAAAACCGCGCCGTTGTTGATGACTTGGATGATCTGCTTCGCGTTCAAGAATTCATTGCGCCCGATGAAGGCTCATCTCCGGTGGCCGGAAAAACAGTGGTCTTTACCGGAACGTTAGAAACGCTGGGCCGATCAGAAGCCAAAGCGAAAGCAGAATCCTTAGGGGCCAATGTCGCAGGCTCGGTATCTAAAAAAACAGATATTGTTATCGCCGGGCCGGGGGCGGGATCGAAATTAAAGAAGGCTGAGGAACTTGGCGTTCAAACAATGACGGAACAAGAATGGATCGAGTTGATCCAAAACACATAAAAAAATCGAACTTAAGGGATAATTAAATGTCTATTCGTGATCGCATGACACCATCAAATTGCCTACCTGAAGACGGCTATGCCGGAACTTTAATTACGCGCGTCGAGTTACCCGGCGCAAACGGGGGCCCAACCGTCGCTGTAATCCGCGAAGATGGCGTTTATGACATCATGTCAGTCGCCACCACAGTAACCGCGTTGATGGAGCTTGATGACCCTGCTGCGTCCGTGAAAAGTGCAACGTTGGGGCCTAAGTTGGGCGACTTGGCTGATTTGTTGGTCAATGCCGTGGCTAATGGCCGCGATACGTCGAAACCTTATTTGTTGGCGCCTTGTGATTTGCAGGCTCTAAAGGCGGCAGGTGTTACGTTTGCAGCCAGCATGCTTGAGCGCGTTATTGAAGAGCGTGCTAAGGGCGATCCGCAAAGAGCCGTTGAAATTCGCAAAGAAATCAACCAATCAATTGGCGTTGATTTGTCTGAAATTGTCCCCGGATCAGACGAAGCCCAGCGCTTGAAGGATGAGCTGATCGAGCGTGATTTATGGTCTCAGTATTTAGAAGTTGCCATTGGCCCAGACGCCGAAGTGTTTACTAAATCCCAACCGTTATCTGGGATTGGACCAGGGGCTGACGTTGGTCTTCACCCGCGTTCAACTTGGAATAATCCAGAACCTGAGGTGGCTGTTATCGTTAATGGCAATGGCGATATTAAAGGGGCAACGCTGGGCAATGACGTTAATTTGCGCGATTTTGAAGGCCGCAGTGCCTTGTTATTGAGTAAAGCCAAAGACAACAATGCATCTTGTGGTGTTGGGCCGTTTATACGTTTGTTTGATGACACCTATTCACTGGATGATCTGCGCAAGTGCGATTTGAGCATGGAAGTGACCGGTGAAGATGGATACGTACTTCAAGGAGCCAGTTCTATGTCAAAAATCAGCCGCGATCCTGCTGATATTGTTGAGCAAACCATTGGCCGGGTGCACCAGTACCCAGATGGTTTTGTGCTGATGTTGGGGACGATGTTCGCGCCCACCGAAGATCGCGATACTCCGGGTGAAGGTTTTACCCATAAAATAGGCGATATCGTCTCCATCTCTACCCCGTCACTAGGTCGTTTAATCAATCGTGTCGACACCAGCGATAAGTGCGAGCCATGGACCTTCGGGATCAAAGCCTTCATGGAGAATTTAGCAAAGCGTGGGTACTTATCATAAACAGAAGCATACGCACGTAGTTATTCATTGTTGCGTATGATATGAATTAAATAATCATTATGGCTGGTTTTTTTTACATAAAAGGAAGTCGGTTTTAAGTCTGCTTAGCATATTGGACTTTTATTTAATGTTAAGGCACCCCCTTTCGGCTTTCAAGCCTCGTTTTTTACACTGTTTTACTTTCCAGCCCTGTGGCCCTTGCCCAATCAGG
>JAPKAX010000335.1 GCA_028825025.1 Rhodospirillales bacterium
TAAGGGGGTGGGCGTTAGGTTTTGATCAATGGAACCATTTTTGTTTATAAGCCGTGAAGCCCTTATCGGCATCTTTTTATCCGGCATCCCCATCATACGGTACGGCTGCGTGCGCGGCGTCCCAGATTGGGCGCATGGCGGGTTTATGTTGTTCTTCATGTATATGGCCGACCAATCCGGCAGCGCGCGAGATAATCGCGAAGCCCCGCATGATTTCAGCTGGCACCCCACAGTCACCCAATGCAGCCGCTATAGCTCCGGTGGCATTAATTGTAATGTGTTTGCCATAGACGTTATCGATTGCGGCGGACAGTGCTTTCATAGCCGCGATGTGTTTCCCGGAAACACCTTGTTCTTTGGCAACTTCAAACAGTCGAATAGAGCGTGGATCATCGGGTTTATGCATATGATGGCCAAATCCTGGAATGGGCTTTTTAGCCGCTTTGTGCTCGCGCGCAATTGCAACCGCTTCTGCATCCATATCGTCGGCAGATAGAATACGTTTGATCAAGGCAGCAGCACCTTCCATTGTTCCAACAAACAAGGACCCAACACTTAACAGCCCAGCGGCGACAGCGCCTTGCATCGCTTCTGTGGCCGAGCTGTAAACCAAGCGTGTTGCTAGTGCGCTGGGCGTTAATCCGTGTTCCATTAACGTAACAAGGCACGCATCAACAACTGTGCATTCAGCAGCAGTTGGTGCACGACCTAATATTTGAAAAAACAGCATTTCCGTAAAACCCAGTTTGCCAATCAGGTCATTGCATAAGCTTTTATCGCGAATGAAAATATCATCATTGTTGTGGGTTGAAATGCTGGTCGTCTGGGTTTCTGGTAAAAAACTCATGCTGTATCTCCTAATGCGTGGCTTATGAGGGAGCCGTTTTTAATTGTTTTTCTAATTCGTGACGTTGGATCTTCCCGGATGCGCTGCGCGGAAAATCTTCAACATCAATATAGATTATATCTTTCGGTTGTTTGTACCCGGCAAGTTGTTCGCGGCACATGGCAAACAGCACATCACTTTTCGTCTCGCCTTCACGAAGTGCAACAAAAGCAACGGGAACTTCACCCCATTTGCTGTCCGCGCGCCGGACAACGGCAACATCTGCAACGCGAGAGTCGCCCATAATGACCCTTTCAATCTCGGCTGGATAAATATTTTCGCCACCTGACTTTATCAAGTATTTGACTCGATCAACAAAATCGAGTGTTCCATCTGGATTGCGTACAAACACATCGCCCATATGAAACCAGCCCCTCCTAAAGTCCTGTTCGTTGGTTTTAGGTGCGCGCCAATATCCGCTAAAATTTGTTGGGCCACGCATACATAATTCACCGGGTAATCCATCGGGCACATCGTTGTCTTCGGGGTCGACAAGGCGCACTTCGCAGTATGAGCTTTGTTCTTTGGACAAGTTGTCAGGAGCAATACCGACGGGAATTAAGCTCGATGAACATGGCGGGCAACCGGTTTCTGTAGCGCCAAACGTGTTTGCATAAGGCGCGCCTAGAAGTGTTGTAATGCGTTGGATATCTTCTGGTGGAACCAAGTCTGCCATGACGCCACACACCCGAACACCTTTGGCCTGAATTCCATATGATTCCAAATAGCTTGCAAAATCCCCGACCATTCCCGGCATTAACAAAAGCCAGCCCAGTTCATTTTGTGCGACGACTTGCCCGAGGCGTTCTTGGTCAAACCCCTCAACCACAATAACTTTGCCGCCTGTCATCAAGGTTCCAAGCGCATTTTCCGCTGCTCCCATGTGATATAATGGAGACCATGCGGTAAATGTGTCGGTTGGTCGAATTCCAAACTCAGCACGTATCACCAAGTTCCGCGCGATCTCGGCACGGTGGGAAATTATAGCACCTTTTGGTAACCCTGTGGTGCCGCTTGTATAAAGTATAAGCAGTGCTGCTTCTGGGTCGAGGTCCGCTATTTCATCGACCGGCTCAGATTGACGAAGAATGTGTTCGTATTCCTCGCCAAAGACGATCACGTCTCCTGCCGCTTCAATAGATTTCAGGTTTTCAGCATACCGTGGTGAAGAGAGTGTTATGATAGGTTCAACCAAAGACAAACAGTGGCGAAGCTCGGGTTTTGCTAGTCGCCAATTTTGGCACGCAACAATGGCCCCAATCCGTGCTGCAGCAATGAAGGCTTCGAGAAATTCCATCCGGTTTTCTGACAAGATTGCAATGCGATCTCCGACACCAATATTCCGCGCAATAAGAACACTTGCCAGCCGAGCTGATCGTTTGGATAATTCAGAATAAGTTTGCTCGTTGTTGCCATCATCTATAGCAATCGCTTTTGGCATGCGCCGAGCATGTTCGAGGAACAAGCCGGCCACGGTGCTTTGCGCACTTCGTAATACATTTGCACTTACTTCATCTGTCATTACATGCTTCCAAAATAACTCTCTTAAACAAGTCCAACATTCTACAATGATTATTTTTGTATCCATAAGGTATAAAAAGTCAATTCATTTGCGGGCTGACCCATCTAACACGATTTAGGTGTTATTATGGGCAATATGAGAAAGAGCCAATTAA
>JAPKAX010000336.1 GCA_028825025.1 Rhodospirillales bacterium
TAAAATTTGATGACATGCACGACACTGGTATTTTTTCGTGGGCCATTTTATATGACTACGGCACGCGCAAAGAAGACATGTGGAACGATTATTTGGTCGCGCTCAAAACTCAAGGGCTAAGCCGCGACCCGTAACTTATTCATCGCGCATTAATTTGGGCAACTCGCCTATTTCACCCATGGCATGGCGCATGAATATTTTTTTGAGTCCAGGCAATTGATTGACGGCTGCTAAGCCTAAATCACGGGCGAGCTTTATCGGTGTGATGTTGTTGGAAAACAGGCGATTTAAAAAATCTGTGGTGGCCAGCATCATTGTGTTATCGAACCGGCGCCAGCGCTCATAATTTTTGAGAATTTCAGGACTTCCGTAATCAGCACCCACATTTTTTGCATTACAGATCACTTCAGCCAAAACCGCCACATCGCGAAGCCCCATATTCAAGCCTTGCCCGGCAATGGGGTGCATGCCGTGGCTTGCATCGCCAATTAAGGCCAAACGCTCAGCCGTGCAGGTTTCAGCGAATTGCAGACTTAGGGGGTATGACCACCGGGGACCGACAATTTCAGTTTTGCCTAAAAATTCACCAAACCGCTGATCAAATTCGAACTTAAACTCATGGTCATCAAGTCCCACCATAACATCGGCTAAATCATCACGCTCGGTCCAAACAATACTGGCCATATTTCCTAAATTTTTTGGGTCGTCACCGTTTAAAGGTAAAATGGCGAACGGCCCGGCAGGTAAAAAATGTTCGTGCGCAATAAAGTCGTGGCTGTGTTCCATACGTACCGAACACACAATGGCGGTTTGTTTGTAGGACCAATGGGTTAAGCGAATTCCGGCAGCATCGCGGGTCGGGGAGCGTCGGCCTTCTGCCGCAATAACTAATTGGGCTTTGACGATGCGTCCGTCACCTAAGTGGGCTTCAGAAATTTCAGACGTTCGGTTGAGTGATTGAACCTGAGCCGGTGCAATCATTTGAATATTTGGGAGTTCAGCCAGTCGGGCCATAAGAGCGCGGCGCATGTGGCGGTTTTCAACCATGTATCCAAAGGGCTTGTCGCCTAAATCCCGATGGTCGTAATGTAGGAAAAATAAAGAAGGGCCATCGGTAACGCGGATGTCTTTTATTGGGGCGGGGTCAGATCCCAGCTTTTCCCAAACGCCAATGTTTCGCAAAGCCCGCTGGGTCGCCAGTGCTATGGCGGATGTCCGTCCATCAAAACTGGCGTCTAACCCAGATTGTGGGTCTATTCGATCAATAACGGCAACATCAACCCCAGCTTGAGCTAAGGCAATGGCTTGTGCCGCGCCGACCAAACCACCGCCAATGATTAGAATTTCACAACTAACAAGGTCAGCAGATTTATGGCTTGTTGACGCGACCATGCTTTGATCCTTAATAATGCCTAATAATTAGTCATTTTATTTATAATGCTTAACTTTTATGCAAAAGCTGAGATTAATTTTATCTAAAAAAATATAGGAACAGCATAATAGATTGAAATATAACAAGAAATCAAGTTTTCAAAAAAACTGGCACGAACCTTGTAATACAATGGGCAGGTACAGTGAAATACCATTCATGTCGATTGAAACGAGTGCTCTTTCTTAATGCTTGATGAACAGCGTTTCGCGACGAGAGAGCGCGATGAAAAGGGGATTTAAGTAGATGAAGCTAATTATGGCCATCATCAAACCTTTCAAATTAGAAGAGGTTCGCGAAGCACTAACTCCTCTGGGCGTTGAGGGAATGACGGTAAGCGAAGTGAAAGGTTTCGGGCGCCAAAAAGGGCAAGCTGAGATTTATCGTGGTGCCGAATATACGGTCAACTTCTTACCAAAGGTTAAAATTGAAATTGGCGTTGACGACGATATTGTCGAGCATGTCGTTGAAGCGATCACAAACGCCGCCCAAACAGGCAAGATCGGTGACGGTAAGGTATTCGTATACAATTTGGACAAAGCTGTGCGCATTCGCACCGGTGAAACAAACAGCGAAGCGCTGTAGAGGGGATTATTTAGATGTTACCTTTAAATACTTTAAAACGAGCCATGCCAGTTGCGATTGCAGCTCCGCTGTCTTTAAGTCTGATGAGTGGTGAGGCATATGCCGAAGTCAATTCTGAAACCGCTTATATTTTAAATACATTCTCATTCCTTATTCACGGCGTCTTAGTGATGTTCATGGCGGCAGGTTTTGCGATGTTAGAATCGGGACTTGTGCGCTCTAAAAACACAGCGACGATTTGTCTAAAAAATATTGCGCTTTACTCGATTGCTGGCATTGTCTTTTATTTAGTTGGCTACGACCTGATGTATACTGGCGTTGATAAAGGCTACATTGGAACGTTGTCTTTCATGTATAATCCGGGCGATGCAGAATTAGCACTTGTGGGTGCTAAAGAAGTTACAGCCGAACAGCTGAAAGCGGTTACCGATGCGGGATATTCGGTGTCTTCTGATTGGTTCTTCCAAATGGTATTCGTTGCAACGGCTGCGTCTGTTGTTTCAGGAACCGTTGCGGAGCGAATCA
>JAPKAX010000089.1 GCA_028825025.1 Rhodospirillales bacterium
TGTCAGCTCTGCTGCCACCCGAGACATCAGACGATCAACACCCAGACCGGTCAGACCGGAAACAGAATCTTGGCAACAGCTTGCAAGATCTGCTTTTGGGTGGATACTAAGATCGCCCTTGCGCTTTTCTATACCGAGATTTTTGGCATCCGTCCCTAGAAAAATCCGAAGATCTGCGGCCGACGCCCGCTGCTGTGCGCGACTGATGCCAATTTGTTCAATTGGTTCTGAAGTGCTCCGGATACCCGCAGTATCAATTATCACCACTGGTAATCCACCAATATCCATCCTGACCTCGACTACATCACGGGTCGTTCCAGGATATTCGGAGGTAATAGCCACGTCTCTACCTGCAAGCGCGTTTATCAGGGTTGATTTCCCAACGTTTGGTGGACCAACGATTGCGACCTCGAAACCTTCCCGCAGTCTTTCCGCAATTGACACCCCCGCTACTTCAGCCTTAAGCGCTGTGAGAGTCTTTTGAACCAGCGTAACAACTTCTGGGACAACATCAATTGGAACGTCTTCATCAACAAAATCAATTGTAGCTTCCAGCAATGCGGCAGATTTAATCAGGTCGACCCGCCACGTCTTAGCCAGTTGCCCTATTGATCCAGCCAATACACGCTGCGCTTGTTGGCGCTGGACCTCTGTTTCAGCCTCGATCAAATCAGCTAGGCCCTCAACTTGCGCCAAATCCAAGCGGCCGTTTTCCAGCGCTTGTCTGGTGAATTCACCAGCTTCCGCAATTTTTAACCCGGAACATTTACCAAGCTCACACAAAACTGCAGCTACAACCGCGGTACTTCCGTGCAGTTGAAATTCACAAATGTTTTCGCCTGTAAAACTTTTTTCTTGTTCAAAACAAACAACCAGCGCTTCGTCCAGAGGTTCCCCTCGATGGTCGCGTATGACACGTAAAGATAATTTGCGTGGTTCCGGCAACGGTCCACATAGCTTAATGCATTCATCCCAAGCTAAAGGTCCCGATATACGGACAACCGCCACACTTGCTTTTCCTGGGGCCGTACACAAAGCGAAAATTGTTTCCATCATTCCGTCCGTGCACTTTGCTTGCAATTATTAGGTGTTCATAGAATCAAAAAAGTCGCTATTGGTTTTGGTCTGTTTCAACTTTGACAGTAAGAATTCTACTGCATCTGTTGTTCCCATGGGATTAAGGATCCGTCGCAGAACAAAGGTTTTTTGCAGATCGATCTTGTTTACCAGCAACTCTTCTTTGCGGGTACCAGATTTGAGAATATCAATAGATGGGTAAACCCGCTTATCCGCGACTTTTCTGTCTAATACAATTTCTGAGTTACCAGTGCCTTTAAACTCTTCAAAGATAACCTCATCCATCCGGCTTCCGGTATCAATCAGCGCGGTAGAAATAATTGTCAGAGACCCGCCCTCTTCGATATTTCGTGCGGCACCGAAGAACCGTTTTGGCCGTTGCAAAGCGTTAGCATCTACGCCACCAGTCAAAACTTTACCAGACGACGGTACCACAGTGTTGAAAGCCCGGCCAAGTCGTGTGATTGAATCAAGTAGGATAACCACATCACGTTTGTGTTCTACCAAGCGTTTTGCTTTCTCGATCACCATTTCTGAGACCGCAACATGACGAGTAGCCGGTTCATCAAAGGTTGACGATATAACCTCCCCTTTTACCGAGCGCTGCATATCCGTTACTTCTTCGGGCCGTTCATCAATCAGCAGGACAATCAGATAACATTCGGGATGATTCTGTTCTATGCTATGTGCGATATTTTGCAATAGGACGGTTTTACCAGTTCTTGGCGGCGCCACAATTAATGAACGCTGACCTTTCCCAATCGGTGCAACGAGATCTATGATACGAGCTGACTTATCCTTTATTGTCGGGTCCGCTGTTTCCATGTTTAACCGTTCGTCAGGGTATAACGGAGTTAAGTTTTCAAACGCGATTTTATGGCGCGCTTTTTCTGAATCTTCAAAATTTATTAGATGTACACTTGTAAGGGCGAAATATCGTTCATTTTCTTCTGGGGCACGAATAACCCCATCGATTGTATCGCCAGTTCGCATAGCGAAAAGGCGGATCATTTCTGGCGATATATATATGTCGTCTGGACCTGGCAAATAATTTGCTTCGGGTGATCTTAGAAACCCAAATCCATCCTGTAAGACTTCAAGAACGCCATCTCCAGAAATTTCCCAGCCCTCATCTGCACGTTCCCGTAAAACTTGAAACATGATCTCGCCTTTACGCATCGTCGATGCGTTTTCGATTTCAAGCTCTTCAGCCATCGATAGAAGGTCTTTCGGACTCTTGGCTTTTAGATCAGCAAGATGGAGACGTTCATCGCTCATTTAAATATCCTAATTGGTCTTACTTAATGACCAGCAATTTAAAGATGGGAGTAGCAGTCCCGAATGAGACGCAATTGTTATATAAATTTTATCGTTCGGAGAGTCAACGCTATTCAGTATTTGAACACAACAGCAGACACGGCAACAATCATCAACAGTGTAGGTATTTCATTAAGCATTCGGTAGTGGCGGCCGGTCAATCTGTTTTCACCCCGGATAAAATCTTTCCGACGAGTGTTAATCCAGTGGTGAAAGCTAGTTAACAACACCACAGCCAACAATTTTGGCCATGGCCAACTTAAAGACCAATTTATAACTCGAGGTGTTATTGTCAGAAGCAGTCCAAATATCCACGCCAGTATCATCGCCGGTGTCATGATTAATTTGAAAAGTCGTTGTTCCATTAACTGAAAAGTAGCGTCCATCTCACCTCCAACCACGGCCTTTTCAACATGATAAACCATTATTCTCGGCAAATACAGCAAACCTGCCATCCATGAAATCACCGAAATGATATGAAGGGTCTTTACCCAAGGGTATATATTCAGCAAAAATTCGTTCATATCCTGCTTTCCAAGTTTCAGTGAATTCTTTCTTAATATAATTAATGTAAAAGTAAAAAGATGATGTTGCAGTAGTGTGGCCTGAAATCGTGGATTATTTAGTTATACATGCTTTATGCTTCGTACATAGCATTGGCATGTACTTATCCTCTTACAAATATAAACTAAGACAAAACAATTAGTTACGGTAATTATCGTTTGGTATAAACCAGTGGATAAGTATCATTTTAACTTCGATATTTTACTTATCCCAACTGCGTCACTTATTCTTATCCGGCGTGTGTAAATTGACCTATAAGTCAGTGAGAAAATGCGAAAACCTTTACCTTTGGCGTCAGTCATGGTTTCACCGACTTTACGCACAACCCACAGTGCATCTTTATCCACGGATTTATACACATGTCTGAAGAATTGGTTCTCGCATCAGCATCACGTATCCGCGCAGATTTGTTAACCGCAGCTGGTGTTAAATTTTCCACAAAGGTAGCTCTTATAGACGAGGCCACGATCATAGATAGCTTAGTATCCGAAAAGCTACTCCCCCGTGATATCGCTGATGCTTTGGCCGATCTTAAGGCGCAACGGGTCAGTGGCCAAACGCCCGGCGCTATTGTCTTGGGCTGTGATCAAATTTTAGAATGCGCTGGCGTGCTGTCGGCTAAACCGACCTCGCCGCACGAATTGAAGTCACAACTAATCGGTCTGCGCGGCCAGACCCATCAGTTGCATTCTGCAGCTGTGATTTACCATTCAGGCCAGCCTATTTGGCGGTTTGTTGGAACGGCTAAATTGAAAATGCGTTTTTTTTCAGATGCTTACATAGATCAGTATATCACTGACAATTGGTCAACGGTGCGTCACTGCGTTGGTGGATATGCGCTTGAAGCCGAAGGGGTACGTCTGTTTTCTAAAATTGACGGTGATTACTTCACTGTGCTGGGCCTGCCTTTGCTCGAGGTTTTAGCGTTTCTCACAGAACGAGGGGTGATACAAGAATGACGTTACAAAAAATACCGTTGGCGGGCGTAATTGGTGCACCAATTGCGCACACGAAATCGCCAAAGTTGCATGGTCACTGGTTGCGTCAAACGGGCGTTCCGGGCCACTATATCCCTCTTCATATTGAGCCAAGTGATCTAAAACAGACCCTAAAATTGTTGCCACAAATGGGATTTGTGGGTTTGAATGTGACGGTGCCTCATAAAGAGACAGTGATGAGAATTGTTGATATTGTAACCGATCGCGCAACTTTGATTGGTGCGGCAAATACGTTGATTTTTAGGCCAGATGGCAAAATACAGGCAGACAATACGGATGGTTTTGGATTTATTGAAAATTTAACCGGTGGCGCGCCTGATTGGAACCCGACAGCGGGGCCTGCCCTTGTGTTGGGAGCGGGAGGAGCTGCGCGCGCTGTAATCGCTGCGTTGCTGGAATATAATACGCCTGAAATTTTCCTGACCAATCGAACCCGTGATCGGGCGGAAAACTTGAAAGACATCTTTGGCCCAAAAGTAAAAATTATTGATTGGGTCGATGCGGCAAACGCCATTGAGGATGCAGCCCTGGTGGTTAACGCAACCAGCCTTGGCATGCAGGGTAAGCCAGAGTTGCGCGTTCCGCTTGACGGCTTACGACCTGATACTGTGGTCACTGATTTGGTATATGCGCCGTTACAGACGTCGCTACTTGAAACTGCACAGGACATTGGCTGCCGTACTGTTGATGGCTTGGGTATGCTTATTCATCAGGCGGCACCTGGCTTTAGACATTGGTTTGGTGCCGATCCAGTCATTGATGATAAAACTCGCGCGATCTTAACAAAATGAGCTTTAAACTTGGCTTAACAGGCTCCATCGGAATGGGTAAAACTAGAACGGCCCAGATATTTGTCGCACAGGGGTGCGGCTACTGGGATGCGGATGCGTCAGTACATCGAGCCTATGACGTAAATGGCGCTGCTATCACACCGATATCAGCCTTATTTCCAGAGGTTGTTGAGGCGGGCGCTGTCAGCAGAGAGGCTATCAAAGACTTAATCCTAAAAGATTCAACCGCGCTAAAAAAAATAGAACAGATTGTGCATCCTTTGGTTGCCCTTGATCGGGAACGCTTTGCGCAATACGCTGAGGAAGACATTCTCATTTACGACATTCCATTGCTGTTTGAAACTGATGGTCATCGCCGTGTCGATGCGGTGGCTTGTGTGCATATTGCCTCGATTGTACAGCGGCGCCGCGTGATGGGGCGCGGCAATATGAGTTCTGAACAATTGGAATTCATTCTATCAAAGCAGATGCCAATTGAGGAAAAACTGGCGATGTCGGACTATTGCATAGAAACCGATACTTTGCCGCACGCTACTCAGCAGGTTTTGGCAATTATAGCAGATATTAAGGAACGATTTTTAAATGCGTGAAATTGTTTTAGACACTGAAACCACTGGATTAGACCCTTCGCAGGGTGATCGGATCGTTGAAATTGGTGCAGTTGAGCTGTACAACCATATGTCTACGGGTGCAACGTACCACCAGTATATCAACCCGCAGCGCATGATGCCACAGGAAGCGTTCGCAGTACACGGGTTAGGCGATGATTTTCTACGCGACAAACCGCTTTTTGCAGATATTGCAGCCGATTTTATCGATTTTATCGGAGAGTCGAGGCTAATCATTCATAATGCTTCGTTTGATATGAAGTTCTTGAACGCCGAATTGCGTTGGAGTGACCGGCCCCAAATTCCCACCCAACAGGCGCTCGATACACTGGCGATCGCCCGCAAACGATTTCCAGGCTCGCCAGCGTCGCTGGACGCTCTTTGCCGCCGGTTTAACATCAGTAACACGGCCAGAACATTGCATGGCGCATTGCTTGATTCTGAGATTCTGTCAGAAGTTTATCTAGAACTGGTTGGCGGACGCCAACCAGATCTAACGCTGGCTGGCAATGGAGCCTCTGTAGTAGGGCATAAATCCCAAACGCAGGAGTGGCGGCCGTTTCCTCGCCCTACCCCTTTGCCCAGCCGCGTGTCCGAGGATGAGCTTAAGCAACACGCAAAATTAATAAGTCAACTGGGCGACACACCGCTTTGGTTAAAATTCAATCAATAAAATCGCCCTGTTAAACTTAATTTACAGTCGCTTCTGTGGCCGTCTCAGCCTGACGCCGCATCATTTCTGATTTATAAAGCTGCCGAAAATCGATATTTTCTAGGTTCAGAGACTGAAACCCGCCATCTTGTGTAACGTCGGCAACAATCCGGCGCAGAAATGGGAACAGCATTCTGGGGCATTCAATCAACAAGAAGGGGTGCATCTGCTCTTCAGCAACGTTTTCAACATGAAAAATACCGGCGTATTCGATTTCTAACAAAAAGATTTGATCACCTTTATCTTTGGTTTTCGCGCCACATCTCAATTTTATTGAAACCTCAAACTGATGTTCAGCGCTGCGTTTTTTGGCATCAAGATTAACCTGCACCTCAACATCGGGTTGTATATCGCCGCCGTTACCCCGTTGGGCTAGAATGTTTTCAAACGACATATCCTTGATGAACTGGGCTAAAACCTGCATTTTAGGCATTACTTGTTCTTTTGGGGCATCCGCTGTGGCTGTTTCGTTGGGCTTAGGTTTTTCGGGTGTCTCAGTGGTGTCATTCATCGTCATCTCCAAAATCGTCATACGTTAAAAATCAATATCAGTCTCATGCGTCAGCCTCAATGCTTTGTCCATCCAGACGATTTATTTCCAGAATTTTCTGGAGTGACATCTTTATATTCGATAGTGACGATATCTTTATCTTTATCTTTATCTGTCTCTGACGGATTTGATTTTTGAGTGTGATGAGATTGATGTGGCGCGCTTCCCATGTGGAATTTAAAGGTGCTTATTTTGTGACGTAGGTGATGATAAACTGCAAGCCGCACCGCTGGAATGAGAAAAGCAAACCCGATTGTATCTGTCAAAAACCCAGGCGTTAACAGCAATGCGCCTGATATTAAGATCAACGCACCATCAGCCAAATGCTTTGATGGGTTTTCCAGTCGTGAAAACGAAGATTGCAGGTTGCTGATCGCAGTCAATCCTTGCGTCCGCACCAGCATAGTGCCCAGAATTGCAGTTAAAATAACTGTCAATAGTGTTGGCCAAAGCCCGATTAAAGCACCAAGCTGCAAAAATAGCCCAATCTCAATTAACGGAATTGCGATGAACGCGATAAAAAGCCACATGTTATACCCCTTGTTAAACGTCAAGCGAGGTGGACTTGCCGCTCACACTGACCTACATAAGCATTAAGTTGAAAATTTCTACGTGTTTGACAAGAGGTCCATATGAATTCTCCCATTTTGCAGTTGCTG
Source organism: Rhodospirillales bacterium (assembly GCA_028825025.1). Lineage (GTDB taxonomy): Bacteria > Pseudomonadota > Alphaproteobacteria > Rhodospirillales > Casp-alpha2 > JABMNT01. The sequence continues at coordinate 7,277 of JAPKAX010000089.1, forward strand.
GTATTGGCTGGTATTGCAGTATTCTTGTTTATACGTTTGAAAAACGTCCTTGGCACCCGCGACGGTTTTGAAAAACCGCCTGAGGACGATCCAACAACGCCAACGGCACTGCGTCGGGATTTCGAAGTCATCGAAGGCGGACCCGACCGGGATATCACGGATCACGTACCTGAAGATAGCCCCAGTGCAACAGCCTTGGCCAATATGAAGCGGGCTGACTCAAGTTTTGAAGTCGCCGAGTTTCTGGCCGGTGCGCGTGGCGCTTATGAAATGATCCTGATGGCATTCGAACGTGGCGAGCTGGCTGATATTCAGGAATTTCTAAGCTATGAAGTTTATGAGGCGTTTGAGACAGTTGTTAATGCGCGTAAAGAACAGGGCTTGACGATTGAGGCCGATTTTGTCGGGGTCCGGGAAACTGGCCTGAATGAGGCGACGATTAACACCGAGACTGGGCTGGCTGAAATTACAGTCAGAATGGTGTGTGAAATGACTAATGTTGTGCGCGATGCCGAGGGCACAATTGTTGAAGGCAGTGAGACCAGTTCAAAGCAACAAAAAGACATTTGGACCTTTGGACGAGTGATGGGCTCAGATAATCCGAACTGGCAGCTTGTCGCCACGGGCGAATGATCCAAAAGACCCTTGCGATGGCTGCGATTGTGGCCATGGTACTGGGCGTTTCCAAACCGGAATCAGCTGAAATAAACGTCACGATCGAACAATTCAGCCAACTGACAGAATGGCAAGACGACGATCATCGTTCAGCGCTTCGGGTGTTTTTAAGCACTTGCCCGGATATGAAACCGCAAGATTGGCAAAACCTTTGCGCCCTCGCGGTCAATCAAACAAACTCGCAACTCTTCTTTGAGATGTTTTTTCGACCCGTTTTGATGTCAGTTGCTACACCGGGACTGTTCACAGGGTTTTTTGAACCTGAGCTGGATGGGGCTTTGCATCCAAGCAAGCGGTTCCAATATCCAATGTATAAAACACCGCCCAATTTACCTAAGGGTCGGCCGTGGTTGAACCGGCGCCAAATCGAGGCCGAAAACGCTCTGGCCAACCAAGGCCTTATAATAGCGTGGGTTGATGACCCCGTTGAGCTTTTCCTTCTTCAGATCCAAGGGTCTGGGCGTATGCTTTTACTAAGGGGAGGAGTAATTCGTTTGGGTTACGGTAGTTTCAATGGCCGTCCGTATAAAACGCTGGGGGCTGAATTGGTGCGGCGTGATATTTATGATTGCCATCAAGTATCGGCTCAGGTCATCCAAAACTCGGCGAAACGCCATTCTATAGCCGATCAGAATTTATTGCATCATTGCCCCGCCTATGTGTTTTTTCGGGAAATCCCAGATTTGTCTGATCATGAAAGACCTCGTGGGGCCATGAACCGGCTCCTTACCCCCATGCGAAGTCTTGCTGTAGATGCAAGGTTTGTGCCCCTTGTCGCTCCTGTGTGGTTAGAAAAAAAAGGCGAGAAATGGCTGAACCGTCTTATAGTGCCGCAGGATATAGGATCGGCTATAAAAAGACGCCAGCGGGGCGACATTTTCATAGTTACAGGCCTGGAAGTAGGGTGGGCTGTGGCAAAGATTAAAGATCGTGGTCGTATGTTGGTACTGTTGCCGATCGAACGTACCTATACGCTTTTGGAACAAGGCAGATGAGCCGCCGTCGGGTGCGACCGGATGAGTTGGAACTCTGGCAACAAGTGACGGCCAAAGCCAAACGTTTGGACCCGCGAAAAGCAACGTTTGAAACACCACTGTTTGTGTCGCGTCCGCAAGAAAAGAAAAATACTCCTGCTGCGATCCCTAAAAACTGGCCGACAGAACGGCTGAGCACCCTAGGCGTCGCGGCGTTTAAAATTGGACAGTCGGTTGGTACTAAGGCAGCGCGGTCATCAAGCATGTCGGCCACTACAAACCCCTATCCCGTGGCTGCTCTGCAAATGGATCAAAAGGCTTTTACACGTCTTCGACGGGGAAAAATGGCCCCAGAATCCCGGATAGATTTGCACGGAATGACCTTGCAACAAGCGCATCCAGAACTGATTGGGTTTATTTTGCGCACCCATGCGGCTGGTCATCGCCTTGTGTTAGTGATCACCGGCAAGGGAAAACCGGGTCGGGATGTTGATGTTATTCCCTGCCGCACCGGTGTTTTGAAACACAAAGTGCCTCAGTGGCTGCGTTTGGCACCGGTTTCCTCTTGTGTTCTTGAAATCGTAGAGGCGCATTTAAAACATGGTGGTGGCGGTGCGTTTTACGTATATCTTCGACGTAAACGTTAGTTAACAAACAGCAGCGGCAGCGCCTTTTTAACGCCAAAAAACATGACTAGAGTGGCGCAAATAAAATATACAGCGACACCAATATATTGGATCTCAATGCCAATGCCATAGTCTATCATAAAGCCTGTTATACCGGGACCAATCGCTGATCCCAGTACCATAACGGCGGTTGCCATGGCCTTTATCGACCCCAGATTTTGCGTACCATAAAATTCGGCCCAAAACGCATTGGGTAAAGTGATTCCCATACCGGCTGAAAGCGCCAAAAAGAAAAACCCAACCAGCATCGGGCCGATACTTTGCACGGTTGAAAACGTTAGAAAAGCCACCACCATCGGCAATAGGAACCATGGAATCAACCGGCCAGTTCCAAACCTATCAAGTGCCCAACCTGATCCTAACATCGCCAGCACGCCGGTAATTGTGTACACCGGAAACAGCGCAACCAGTTGAATATGTGATATGCCTTTGATCTCGGCGAAATACACCTGATTAAAAAAGAAGGCTGTGTTAAACGCAGACAGTCCCAAAAGCGCGGGCATCATGGTCCAGAACAGCCAATGTTTAAGTGCATCAGGTCGGCTCCATTGACGTTGATCCATGCCGTTTGACTGGTTGCTTGTGGCGATACTTTGCGGTGTGCGTTCGGTGCGCAGCATGACCCAGAGCGCGGGTATAAAAATCAGGGTGACGATAGTGGCGCAGGCCCAGATGCTCTGCCAGCTGATCACTGAAATCAAAGTAACGATTAGCAGCGGCAATAGTGCCTCGCCGACGGAAAACCCTAAATGCGCTAAAGCAAGAGCTTTACCGCGGCTTGCTACAAACCAGCGCGACATCGCAACCGTGGTAATATGACTCGCCATCCCCTGACCACTAAGCCGCAAAGCAAAGATCACAAAAGGCAACATCCAGACGGTCGAAACCAGTGACATTAAAAGGCAGGATACGGCCAAAAAAATCAGTGTTGCAGCTCCAAGATGTCTTACTTTGAACCGGTCGGTCAATCCGCCAGCCCAAACCATTACAACCGCTGAGGCGCCTGTTCCTAATGTATAAATCCCGCCCCAGGCTCCGTGCGATAGTTCAAAGTCGGTGCGAATTTCTCCAGCAAAGATTGAAATAAAATAGGTTTGACCAAAACTGGACAAAAAAGCCAGCAGTGCACCCGTACTAAGCCAGTTTGCATTTTGTTTTAAGAAGGCGACAAAATTCATACTAATCACCTGCTCTGGTCTGATGTATTCTGCAAGGTAATAGTCGTAAAATAGCTTAAATTAATGTATGTTTTGAAATGGTAAATTCAATTTCTTTACATCTAATTAAGACCTTACATCTAGTTTGGCTGGTAGTGGATTAAAAAGGTAGGTAGCGTAGTGAGGGCAATTGTTGCACCAATAATTATTAAACGTGAGAAAGTCATCGTTGCCGGTGGCCATAGCAGTGGGGTGTGGGAAGTCGCCTATGCGGATTTCGTAACCGCTATGATGGAGTTTTTTTTGTTGATGTGGTTGCTTAGTGTTACGACTGAAACCCAACGGTAAGGCTTGGCTGATTATTTCAGCCCGACGATTGCAATTAGCAGTATGTCTTGGAATGGCGTTGGTATGTCTGGCGGTGACAGCTTGTTCAGTGATCAGACCTTGGCGAATTTTGGCACTGGTTTATCTAAGCAGTAGCAAGTTGAACCAGACGCCGGTATTAATTTGTAGAACGAGGCTGGCTTCAAATCTGTTAAGTTGTGTGAAAACTAAATTCTCAATATGCCGGATGCGACGCTTTTGGGCAAATGTGGTGAAAGTATAGTGTTTAATAACGCCTTAAAATACATCTTTTGCTACAACTGCTGGCCCCTCGGTTGATTAACAAATCCGGGCAAAACAACTTTTAAAAACACTGATAAAAATGATGACTAGCCTTTTTGAATTGGTTAAAAACCTAATTTCGATTGAGAGTCACATTCAATCATATCTGATTGTATTACAAAATCGGTCCGGTTGGGAACACCCACTTGAAAAACCGTTGTTGGTGCGTAATCTTTTTGATGGTTTGGGATTTGAAAAGGCGCAGGTGACTTGATCGTGGGGCTCTGTTCTTGTGGATGTTAATCAGCAGCAGACTTGGCCCCTTGCCAATAAGACGCGCATCATAGTCGTCCATCAGCAGTCTGCTTGAAAGTGTGAAAGACGTAACTGACACCTAGGTAAGAATTTATAGGCGAAGTACAACCAACACCCGACGGGCATGCCGTTTTAAGGTCGCGCCGTGAATCTTTTTCATGATTACGAAAACCCGAAGCCTGCATCAAAAAACCAGTAGAAACATGGTAGAAAAAAGGCAGACGCACTGCGAGGATTTTTGGCATGGAAGCTGTGCCAATAAAGCATTAAGGCAGAGTAAAAACACATGAAAGCCTGGCAATACGACCAAATGGTTAACCCCAATAAGGTCTCTAATATAAGTGGGTTATAGGTGAGTTTGAACCTTGGCTTTCTAGACCCAAGGCCGTGTTATTGAGAGCTTCCTCTCAAATTTATCAATTGAAGCCACCTTTTGAAACGTCAAGCCGATATCGTCTAACCCTTCAAGCAGACAGCGTTTTTTGAATGCATCCACTTCAAACGAGAATACTTCGCCTTCTGAGGTTGTGACTTGTTGCGCCTCCAAATCAAT
>JAPKAX010000337.1 GCA_028825025.1 Rhodospirillales bacterium
TTTCTAGATATGCGAATTTTTCTTCTGCCCGCGTCATTTTGCGGTCTTTTAGGCAGGTAAAAGTATCCATGTGGGCAATGTCGCCATCGAAAGAAAAATTCGTAATACCCACGCCTCGATATTTCAATTTCCGCATCAAAGAGTACCGGCAAGTAACAGCCGGACACGATTACCACCATCAGAATGGGCGTTAAATAACGGAGTAGGGAGCGTTTAATTGCATTAATGATAGCCGTTTTATAATTCAAAATTTGATGAAAAAAGTTTAGCGCATTCAAGCACTTAAGGACAATAGCGCGTGATTTCAAAAGTCATCCTATTTCTGCTCAGCCAAAGCCTTTTTAGTGGCTTGCCATGCCCCTTCCATGGCATCCAGCTCCATCCCCTTCAATTCGCGCCCTGTGCCCTTTAACGCGCCCTCCATATGACGGAACCGGGTCTCGAACTTAGAGTTTGCAACGCGCAGCGCGGTTTCGGCGTCGATATTCAGCTTTCGGGCCAAATTAACGCAAACAAACAGCAAATCGCCCAACTCGTCAGTCAAACGGGCTTCACCGCCATCGGTGTCGATCTCGACCTGCAATTCAGCCGTTTCTTCGCGCAATTTATCAAATACGGACACAACCTCAGGCCAATCAAAGCCCACACGAGCAGCCCGCTTTTGCAGCTTCTCAGCGCGGATAAGGGCGGGCAGGCCACTTGTTACCCCAGCCAGCGCACTTTCGTCTGCAGCACCCGGTTTTGTCGCCCGTTCGGTCGCCTTAATATCTTCCCAAGACGCCGTTTGCTCATCAGCCGTCTTTATCGATTGGTCGCCAAACACATGCGGGTGGCGGCGGATCATTTTATCAATCACCCCATTGACCACATCATCGAAGCTAAATTCGTTCAATTCCTTGGCTATTTGCGCATGAAACACCGATTGAAACAATAAATCCCCGAGCTCATCTTTCAAGGAATCCATATCGTTTTGCTCAATCGCATCCGCCACTTCATACGCTTCCTCAATGGTATGGGGCGCAATGGTCGCGAACGTTTGCTCGACATCCCAAGGGCAGCCGCCATTCGGGTTCCGAAGCGTCGCCATAATCTCCACAAGGCGGTCCATGGGGCGCAGGGAAAAACTTGGCGGGGGCGTGTCGGTCATTTCAAAAGCTTTCAATCGTCAAGACAAATAGAATGACATGCATAACCCGAAGCCAACAAGTTTCCAAATCGGTTTTATGAATTTTATCTACTAGTAGATAAAAAGATTATTTTAGGTCTGGCAGGGTAAAGGGTTGGGTTGCCGTTGCTGGGAAACTTCGATACATTATAAAAAGATTAACAATCACAACGCTTAACATATGAAGGTCACATGCAAAAACCGGTTGTTGGCATCATCGCGAATTACTTTCTTATTAATGATCAGTATCCGGCTCAATCGACGGGTCGAATGAACATTGATGCCCTTGCTGAAGTCAGCGGGGCGGTGCCTATAATTATTCCCTCGCTACCACATTTAATTTCAACCCCCGACATCATGGCAATTTGCGACGGTTTTTTGTTCACCGGCGCACGCCCCAATGTGCACCCCGAAGAATATGGGCACGAACTAACAGAAGCCCACGGCGATTTTGATCGGGACCGGGACGGCGTAGCACTGCCCTTGATCCGGGCGTGTGTTGAGGCAGGTCAGCCGATTTTGGGTGTTTGCCGAGGCTTTCAAGAATTCAACGTCGCCATGGGTGGAACATTACACCCTGAAATCAGAGATATTCCAGGGCGCGACAACCACCGCATGCCACCGGACGGAACTTTGGCTGAAAAGTTCGAGCACCGCCATTTGGTCCACATGAAACCCCAAAGCCCATTTAATCGCATCTTTGGCAGCGATGAAGTGATGGTCAATTCACTACACGGCCAAGGCATCGAAGAAGCAGGCCCCCGCATCATCGTCGAAGGCCACGCCCCCGACGGCACCCCAGAAGCGCTCACAGTCCAAGGGGCACGGGGTTTCGCCATGGCCGTCCAGTGGCACCCCGAATACAACGCCACCAACGACCCCGTCTCAAAACCCCTGTTTGAAGCTTTCGGTGATGCCCTAATCAACTGGAAAAACAGCGCGGCCATAGCGGCTGAGTAGGGGTCATTCGCCCAGTTTTTGTTTTATTTAATGTTATTAAAAAGTAATTTAATTCTCAAAATGGACTAGTCTATCTAGGCCACAGCGAAACCCCAACAAATCACCTTAAGCCGCTTCTTGAACAAAAGTATGTCGAGTATGTTGGCGGCTGCGGTTTTGACCAAACCATAATCGCTGTTGCACAGGAACTGGGCGTATGGCCAACCAAGGCCATAGACAACTCCATGCAACACCTTTTGGAGGAGTTAGAAGAGGTCAAAATTATCCCATCTATGCAGATGCATTAACCCTTAAGCGTAAACGACTAGAAAGCTTTTACAACAGATGGATAGTGCAACGAACCCTCGACGATAAAACTTATGCTGTATTGATTAGCGGAACTTCATCAAAGGAAGAGCTTGAAGATATAAT
>JAPKAX010000090.1 GCA_028825025.1 Rhodospirillales bacterium
AAATGGTGCCGCTTGGGTGACTTGAACACCCGACCCCCGCATTACGAATGCGATGCTCTACCAGCTGAGCTAAAGCGGCTTATGAAGATACGCGCAAATTAGCATTCCCGATGCTTCTGTCAAGCCTATGAGACCTTATTGGAGGGCGACATCACTTCTTATTGGTTCATTTTCGAAAAAACCGAAAATAAAACGAATATTTTAGCAAATGGTGAATTGCCAAAGGCGGCAAAGACGGTTTAGTGTCAGCATCATAAAAGTGTAACATAACTGTTACAAAAAGCTGGTGTTTAAAACATAACAACACCATATGGGAAGTAATCTGTTTGGGCGTCTGACGCTTGATCAGAATATCGATTTAATCAGGGAGAGAGAATTATGCGTTTTACGAATAAACTAGCCTCACATGTTGTCGCCGGACTGGCATTTGCCGGATTGGCGCTATCTTTAAGTCCGGTTCAGGCCGCAGAATGCGCACGCGGAACACTTGATGCCCGCTATTGCGACGTTGACGGCGACTTAGAGGCAGACACGCCAACTGATCCTTCTAAACTAAAAGATCCAAAAACTTTGATTTTTGCCTACACTCCAGTTGAAGACCCAGCCGTTTACAAAACAGCTTGGGCTGACTTTTTAACCCACCTTGAAAAAGAAACTGGCAAAAAAGTTAAATTTTTCCCCGTTCAGTCCAATGCGGCTGAATTAGAGGCCATGCGTTCAGGCCGCTTACACATTGCAGGTTTTAACACCGGATCAAACCCTTTGGCCGTTAACTGCGCAGGCTTTAACCCGTTTGTTATTATGGCGCGTAAAGATAATTCCTTTGGTTACGAGATGGAAATTTTAACTTATCCGGGCAGTGGCATTGAAAAGGTTGAAGACATTAAAGGCAAAATGTTGGCCTTTACATCTCCCACCTCTAACTCTGGTTTCAAAGCGCCATCGGCTATACTGAAAGCAGAATTTAACATGATCCCAGACCGCGATTTCAAACCAACATTTTCTGGTAAGCACGACAACTCGATCTTGGGCGTTGCTAACAAAGATTATCCTGCAGCGTCAATTGCCAACTCGGTTAAAATGCGGATGATTTCTCGGGGCGTAATCAAAGCGGATCAAGTTAAAGTGATTTACACATCACAAACGTTCCCAACAACTGGTTTTGGTGTTGCGCATAATTTAAAGCCTGAATTGAAAGCCAAAATTAAAAATGCTTTCTTGAACTTTCAATGGGCTGGCACCAGCTTGGAAAAAGAGTTTTCCAAATCTAAAGAAGGTAAATTTCTAGAAATGACTTACAAAAAATTCTGGGATGTGATTCGTAAAATTGATACGGCAAACAACGTTTCTTACGCTTGTAAATAAATTCAATACCGGCGCCTCCAAATCTGGGGGCGCCGTTTTTCTTTTATAAATTTTAAATGAGTTATTTATGCTTCAATTGCAAAAGCTAACGAAGCGATATCCAACGGGCGACTTAGCCTTAAGTGATGTCGATCTTGAAATTCCCAAGGGCCAAGTTTTGGCGCTTATTGGACCATCCGGTGCAGGTAAAAGTACGTTAATTCGGTCGATCAATAGATTGGTCGAGCCCACGTCTGGCGTAGCTATTTTAGACGGTGAAAACTTAACCACACTGAACGCTGGAAATTTGCGTAAAGCACGCCGCCGCATGGGCATGATTTTTCAAGAATACGCGTTGGTTGAGCGTTTGAGCGTCATGGAAAATGTATTATCTGGGCAACTGGGGTATGTAGGATTTTGGCGCAGCTTTTTACGTAAATTTCCACAAAGCACTATTGATGAAGCCTTCCGATTATTAGAGCGCGTTGGGCTTGAGCATATGGCCGACAAACGCGCTGATCAATTATCCGGTGGCCAGCGCCAGCGAGTTGGAATTGCCCGCGCCCTTATTCAAGACCCAAAATTATTATTGGTGGACGAGCCAACAGCATCGCTAGACCCCAAAACATCACGCCAAATCATGCGCTTGATTTGCGAGCTCTGTGACGAGCGTGGTTTGTCGGCGATCATTAATATTCACGATGTTGCTTTAGCCAAAATGTTTGTCCCCCGGGTCATTGGCCTCAAATTAGGAAAAATGGTTTTCGATGGCGGACCCGACGATTTAACCCCTGATGTTTTGACCGATATTTACGGCGAAGAAGATTGGGAAGCAACGATTGAAAAAGTTGACGACGAAGATGAAGAAACCGCATAATGAGTGAAGCAAGCTTAGCCTTAGGGCGCACCTGGAAACGCCCACCGATAATTTCGAACCCCAATTTACGTTGGGCTTTAATCATAGGTGCACTGGTTTATTTGATCGCTGCGGTAATGACAATCGACGTTAATTGGAGCCGCGTTTATGAAGGTTTAGAACGCGGGAAAAAATTTATTCTCGCATTCTCAAACCCAAACTTTTCTGACAGATGGACCGACATTCAAGAAGGCATGCTGGAAAGTATAGTCATGGCCGTTGCGTCAACAGTGGCCGGGATCATTATTTCTATTCCCATCGGTTTGGGTGCTGCCAGAAACATCGCGCCGTTACCTGTCTATTTAATTTGCCGTGGGATTATTGCGCTATCGCGAGCCTTACATGAAATTATTGTAGCCATTTTATTGGTTGCCATTTTTGGCTTTGGTCCCTTGGCGGGCTTCTTAACTTTATCCTTTGCGACCATCGGGTTTTTATCAAAACTGTTGGCTGAAGATATTGAAGACACCGACAAATCTCAAGCTGAAGCGATAAAGGCGACCGGATCGAGCTGGCTGCAATGGATCAATTTTGGCATCCAGCCACAAATCATGCCACGCTTAATCGGCTTATCCATTTACCGGCTTGATATAAATTTCCGGGAATCAGCCATTTTGGGTTTGGTTGGAGCAGGCGGCATTGGCGCAACATTAAACACCGCCTTTGATCGCTATGAATTTGATACAGCAGCCGCAATCATTATTATTATAATCGCCATTGTAATGGTGCTGGAAAACACATCCACCTTTATTCGGGGAAAGTTGCAATAATGGCTATAAAACAAACAACTGATGGTACAAAAGTTTGGGCCCGCCGGAACACAAAAGAGCAAATTACAAATTGGATCATGTGGTTGGTTGGAACAGCAATCTTTATGTATTGCTGGCAAGGGATTTCGTCGGAAACGGATTGGGATTTTTTCTGGGATGCTCCCGAAATTGCGGCTGATATTGGCTCGCGCGCAATGCCACCGAAATGGGGCTATATCACCACCCTTTGGGTTCCCTTATGGGACACCTTAAATATAGCTACGATGGGGACCGTGCTGTCTTTAGTAATGGCAATTCCCATTGCCTTTTTGGCAGCTCGCAATACAACACCCGATAAATACATCATTCGCAACTTAGCGCTTTTGATTATCGTTTCATCGCGTTCGATTAATTCTTTAATTTGGGCCTTGCTGTTGGTTGCTATAATTGGTCCCGGCGTGTTCGCTGGGTTAGTAGCCATCTCGCTACGCTCGATCGGATTTTGTGCAAAACTCTTATATGAAGCGATTGAAGAAATTGATGAGAAACAAGTTGAAGCCATCACCGCAACCGGTGCCAGTAGATGGCAAGTTATGGTGTTTGGTATTTTACCCCAAATCATGCCAGCGCTGGCAGGCATCACCGTCTTCCGTTGGGATATTAATATTCGTGAATCGACCGTACTTGGTTTGGTTGGCGCAGGTGGTATTGGACTTCAAATGCAAGGCTCGTTAAACATTCTTGCATGGCCACAGGTTTCCTTAATTTTGCTTGTCATCCTAATCGCGGTTTTGGTTAGCGAGTGGGTTTCAGCAAAAGTCCGTGGCGCTATTATCTAAAGAAAAACCGAAGCGAAAGGTTACATTCGCGAACGTGGTTTTGCTATAATATATAGTGCGCCAAGACCCAATATTAATTCCTAAAGCCTTTAGGCAATCCGGCTTCTTCTACAAATCCATAAAGAGTATCGTTAGGTAAAGCTTGTTTGATGATCTCTCTGCAGTGCATCAATTCATCGATATCAATACCCGTCCTTAAACCTTGCGCTTCTAACATATGGACTAAGTCTTCGGTAACTATGTTGCCGCTGGCGCCGGGTGCAAACGGGCACCCACCGAGCCCTGCAAACGAACTATCTAATCGCGTCGCCCCCGCCTCAATGGCTGCAAACGCATTTGCCAATCCAAGGCCGTAGGTATTGTGCAAATGAACTCCATCTAAAGCGTCATCCACTTCGGCTTTTGTTAATTTAAACAAACGCTGAACTTGCTTAGGGTTGGCGTACCCACACGTATCAGCCAAAATAACTGAATCGGCTCCAGCCTCTATGCAAGCAACGGCTGTTTCTAAAACATCACGTTCTGAAATCTTGCCTTCAATTGTACACCCAAACGCCGTCGCTAATCCGGCTTCAATTAAAGGCTGGTACTCGCCTTCCAATTGATCGCGCGCATCACATACTTGGCGAAAGTCTTCAATCATTTCAGCCCGCGATTTCCGAACGTTGGCTCGGCTGTGACTGTCGCTAATTGAGACCGGTAGGATGATTTTATGAACAAACGAACCAAAGGCATTTTCTGCACCCCTGAAATTTGGAGACAAGACACTCACTTCTAAATTCTTTTGTAACAGAGAATGAGCAACCACCTCTTTGGCATCTTCCATGCCGGGAATAACCTTAGGCGGAACAAACGAACAAACCTCTATCGCACGCATTCCGGCTTTTACAGCTTGAGAGATCCAGGATTTTTTAGCTGCCGTAGTCATTACATCTTTGGCATTTTGCAAGCCATCGCGCAGGCCAACTTCGCAAATCGTTATATCAATCTCAGCTGATGTGTTCATTTTTATTTCCTTCTTTGACGCACCCGTGAAGGCTCTATAATCTGCCTTCCATGACTGAAATACAAGATACAGAAACTGCACACCTCCCACTAACCGGCATTCGCGTCGTTGAGTTTTGTCACATGGTGATGGGCCCCACCTGCGGTATGATTTTAGGCGATTTGGGGGCTGAAGTCATTAAGATAGAGCCCTTAAAAGGAGATACAACCCGCAGATTAAAACGCCAAGGCGCTGGGTTTTTTGCGACCTATAACCGCAACAAAAAAAGTATTTCGCTAGATTTAGCTTCTGACGAAGGCAAAAAAATTGCCCTCCAATTGGTTGCAACGGCAGACGTACTGGTTGAAAATTTAAGACCCGGCGGCATGGCCCATATGGGCTTTGGCTATGAGCAATTAAAATCTGAATTTCCAGGACTGATCTATTGTTCGCTAAAAGGATTTTTACCCGGCCCATATGAGAACCGAAAAGCATTGGACGAAGTTGTTCAAATGATGGGCGGATTGGCTTACATGACAGGCCCAACGGGTCGGCCGCTGCGCGCTGGTGCCAGTGTGATTGATATTATGGGGGGCATGTATGGGGTCATTGGTATTCAAGCGGCACTGCGCGAGCGTGAAAAAACTGGAAGCGGCCAAGAAGTTTCTGCAGCCCTGTTTGAGACCACGGTTCATGCCGTTGCTCAACACATGGCGCAATTTGCGGTCACTAATGAGCCACCATTGCCAATGCCAGACGGGTTTCGGGCGTGGTCAGTTTATGATATTTTTGATACTGCTGATGACAGTCAAGTTTTCATTGGTGTGGTCAGTGATACCCAATGGAAAATCTTTTGTGACGCTTTTGACAAACCGCATTTGATGAGCAACCCAGCTTACGAGACCAATGCAGAACGTTATCATTTGCGATCTGAATTCATGCCCGAATTGAAATCGTTATTCGCAACGTATTCAAAAATTGATTTGATGGAAAAGTGTGAACGCATCGGGCTACCGTTCGCGCCCATCACCAAACCCCACGAGCTTTATGACGATCCGCATTTAAAAGCATCGAATGCAATTTTAAATTTAAACTTACCTACTGGCAGAAAAGTAGGAATTCCCGGATTACCCCTCAGAATGGGTGGCCGTAAATTGGGTGTCCGATATGATTTGCCGGGGGCGGGAGAGCACGGCCCAGAATTAGCTCGTGAATTAGGAATGACGGAGACGGAAATCGAGCAGTTGATCAACAATGGAATTTTAAAAATAGGCGATGGTCTCGTTTAATGTGGTTACCCAAACGCACGGACATCGCGCTTTAAATCTATCTCATTGTGCAAAAATGTAAAAGATAAACATCCCCGAGTATTACCTTCGTTACCCGTCGGTAATTCACCATAAAAACTCAGTTTAAATCCCGATGCTTCAAGCCCTTGAATACATATTTCTGTATTCGAAAGCGGCAATTCAAAATTGACATTTGCGGCCATATTGGAAAATAATGCGTGATAAATAATCCATCCACCACACCGTGAAATTTGATCCGTCGATACTAAAATCGCTTGGTTTCGATTCATCGTTGTTATGATGTTAATGCGTAGGAATGTCATTTCATCGTTTTCTAAAAAATCTTAGTTAATGGATTTTAGTTCCACATCCAGCGGGCTTGTTACGGCCGGTAAATTTTGTGTTTCAGGCATACGCTGATCATTAAGGCCTGCCACGCGCAACGGGCGGCGCCAGCTGAATGTATTAAAGCCACCACAATGACCGCAATTAGACATCCAATCGGAGATCGTATTTCCACAATCGCCGCAAACCCACGCGGCTTGGCTGTCGACAATCGTTGCCCGCGATAACCAAGCATGCGCCTTTGCGATGTCGCCGTGCTCGCCCTCTTCTAGTTCAGCCCATAATCGACAAACCCTAGAATCTAAGGCGTATGAATTCAGACTTTCAATATCTTCCAATTGATGTCGGGCTTCACCCCAAAGCGACGCAGCTAAGTGAGCCCGAACCCGTGCGACCTGGCTTTCAATATGACTAGCATTTATTTTACTTAACTGTTCCGTCCAACGCACACGGGCTAACCCATCAGGTGTTTCGCTCGTCTGCCAGTAAATTTCTAACAAGCACGGATGCGGAGCCAAACTCCAAGTTTTTTCAATCAACGTGCGGGCTTTTTTGACTTGGCCCTTTTCGATTAACGCCGCGGCATAAGCACCAATAGCGGGCGCAAACGCTAAATCACTGTCTGCAGATTTTTTAAATTGATCAAACGCTGCGGCTTCATCACCAGCTTTTTTGGAATCAAGACCAAGCTGATAATAAAGCACTGCCCGACGGCTTTTACCTTCACTTTTCCCGATCGTTTTATTGCGAACCAATTCATCCACTGTAACGCGAGCATCAAGCCATAAACCTTCACGGGTTTGCAAATCGAATAAGTGATTGGCGACCCAATCGCTTTTAGGCCGCAACCGATAAGCCCGGCGGGCTAAACTCAGCGCTTCGGATGTGTCGTCACGTTGAACAGCTTGGCCCAACAATCCGCGAATCCCTAAAAACTCTGTTTCAGAATTTTCTGTCATGGCTTTAAAAAACGTCTCAGCTGCTTTTTCATCGCCGTTCAACTGTGCTGCTTGCGCAGAAAGCAGCATGGTTAACGGAGGCTCATTTAATAGAGCTTCCACTCTCTTAACACTTCGCATAGCTTCTTCCGCATCTCCGGCAGACACAGCAACCATCCCTTTGGTTAGCGCTTGATATCCTTGCTGTTTTCGGTTTTGGCGCCACGCACCTGTCATTTGTGCGGGCGCACGACGCAAAAACAACCAAATGCGATAACTCAATGCGGTCGCAAAAGCGATGCCAATAATTGAGCCAAATAAAACAGCAATAGATGTATTGACACGGTATCCTTGCCAATCGAGAACAACGCTTCCCGGTCGATCAAGCAGCCACACCAAGGCAAAAATACCAACCGTGACAACAAACAGAAACCATAAGGCCCTAAGCATTCAAGTCTTCCATTACTTCTTTCTCAGCGCCACAAGCGACACGGCATAAACATGAAGGCTGGCAACAACCCGTTCCACCATCAAACGATTTTTTGCTCGCTTTAACCAATGTTCAGCAGTTTCGGCTGCTGGCTTCGAAACGGCTTTCAGTTGGTTTATTATTTTTACCGCTGCCGTAAGATCACCTTGACGTAAATGCTCTTCCGTTTGAGCGACCAACGCATCAACAGAAACGTCATCCAATTCAACACCTGTTTTACGAATAGAGACCAGTGCCAATACACGTTTTTTGATGCCGTCTAGCCAGTTGTTTCCAGAGCTGGCATTTCCTACACTAACAACATCACTCGCAATATTTGAAAATTCAGCGCGCAAGGTTATGATTGTCGGAGCGCCTGATTTCGCCGTTTTCTCTAAAATAGACAAGGCTGCTAACATATCTGGATGATCTTTTGCCAAGGCGATCAACACATCCGTATCTTTGTCAAAAGGCTCACCGGTTACATTCGATTTCCGAAGCTGACTGACGGCCAGAATAATGGCTGCCGCATCAGAGTTAGCGCCTTCAGATATCTGCCCCGATTCCTCTAATGTATGAACACGACCTTCTAGTTGACCAATTAATGAATTCATTTTTTTGGTTGAATCCGTCACTCGCTTTTCGGCCTCGCCAGAACCTTGAACGCTGATCGTTTCTAGCTGATTCAAGCGATTGGTTAGAACGCTAAAGTTATAGCTACCTTTTTCAAGCTCAGACAAACGTTGAGTAATCTGATCAATAGCGCGTTTAGTTTCACCCGTTGTCGCATCATAGTTTGTTGCTTTAACCAGTTGTTTTACGCCACCAATGGTTTTTTCAATGCTGTTGAGGCGCTTAAGGAGTTGTCCAACTTCGCCTTGAAGCCGGATCCGTTCTTTTTCCATATCTGAAATGGTCGTACTTTTAACAACGCCACCGCTTGTTTGTGATTCCAAAGCATCCAAACGCCCAACCAAGCCTGCGACCCTTGGGTCAACAGTTGGCTTATATTCCAAAATCGGAAGTTGTTCCGCCACATAAGGTGACCACACCGGCCAAGAGGCGTAGGCGCTAATAGCAACAATGGCAGCGGACAAAATGGTAATCGAAATTCCGGAACCGTGAAGCGGGTCAATAGTTGGCGGGGGTGTAACAACAACATAATCAGCCAATTGGTCTTTTACGTCTGGCTTTACAAATGAAGTAGATGCATGGGGGGATTTAGTCTTATCTGCCGTAGATTTAACCTTATCGGACGGCTTTGCCTTTACAACTTTTGCATCTTTAGAAACCGCTTTTGAAGATTGCGCTTTCGACGTTTTTGAATTTTTCTCCGCCATCTTCCAGCTTTCCTTAATTATTCAATCCTAAGACCAACAAGCTGCGTTTACGAGCCCATCATTTATACACGTTTAAAAGCAGGCAATCCACCCAACAATGGTAAAGTCAAATCCCATCCTCAACAACGCTTAAAAGTTCTAATTGGGTTGGTTTTGAAGCAATGACAACCGATCCCCATTTTACAACCTTTGCTTTATCAGCAACAGCCGTGCTCAAACAATACGCCGTCACATTATTAAGCATGTCTGCGCCCGGGTCCTTGCCGACACAGTGGCAAAAAATATCTGCCGTTCGGGGTGAATATAAAAGCACACCCTGTAATTCATTATTTATTAAAGCAGCAATAGTCTGGTTACGTAAAGTCGCGGCAGCAACCGCATTATATAAAGTTTCGCGTCTGTATTCGAATCCTGCCCTAATTAAGTCGCCGCCCAAATCTCCCGCAGTTATTGTTCCAGCCACATGCAGTAATTTACCACCGTCACTTGCTAGTTGGGATTGCGCCAGTTCAGCCAAATGAGAAACATCGCCGCCCGCCGTTGAAATGTTCTCAAACCCATACCCCACGGCCTCACGTGCCGTCGCATCACCAACGGCAAATAAAGGAATTTGGCGTTCTGAATTGTGAGCACAATATGCCCTCACCCCGTTGGCGCTGGTCATTAAAAGGGCTTGAACACCGCTTAAATCCAAGGGTGTGCCAGGGATAAGCTCGATTGAAATCATAGGGTCGATCAACGTTTCCACCTGACGCGCGTATAATAAAGCCGCCAAAGGCTCTGCATCAACTTCGGAACGTGTAATCAGGACCTTCATAACAATATTGCCTAATTTTAAGAGAAAATATCAGGGATTTCTCACGAGAATATATCCGGTCCCGCTCGGCTGCGTAGTTCATCCCCCGCATCGCGCCCCATGGCATCTCCATCGGAAGCCGGGCCAGTGCGTTCAGTCTCAAACACTTGGCTTCCATCTTCTTTCGCCACCAAGGCCCGCAACCACAAGCGTCCATCTTCTTGAAATTCAGCCAATCCACCCACCGGCGTCCGGCACGATCCATCCAATGCATTTAAAAGGGCGCGTTCAGCCGACACCCGGATCATTGTTGGTTGGTGATTTAAAGCGTGAACAAGGCGGATTGTTTCATCATCACCTTCACGGCACGTAATTCCAATCGCCCCTTGGGCGACGGCTGGAAGTAAAGCTTCAGGAGCCATAATGTCCGTCGCCAATTCTGATTTCCCCAGCCGATTCAGGCCAGCCAATGCCAACAATGTGGCATCCGCAACACCTTCAGATAGTTTTCGCAATCGAGTTTGGACGTTACCCCGAAACAAACACACTTTCAAATCAGGGCGTTTGTGTAAAATTTGAGATTGGCGGCGTAGCGATGAAGTTCCAATTACAGAACCCGACGGTAAATCAGCCAAGCTGTTAGCTTTATGACTAATGAAGGCATCCCGCACGTCTTCGCGTTGAAGCGCCGCAACCAACGCAATTCCTGGCACCAAATGGGTTTCTAAATCCTTCATAGAATGGACCGCAATATCGATCTGCCCTTCCAATTGAGCGGCGTCAATTTCTTTTGAAAACAAACCCTTACCACCCACTTCAGACAAGGCGCGGTCTTGAACCGCATCGCCTGTGGTTTTAATTTCGATAATCTCAATCGAACCGAGGGCGGCTAATTGGGAGTGGTGGGCGATTAATAAATCGCGGACTTCGTGGGCTTGTGCCATTGCCAAAGGGCTGCCACGTGTACCAAGCTTTAGGGGATCTGCTCTTGTCATTGAGAATTCCGTGCGTACAAACTACATTATAAGAAGAATATAATAATACTCAGGCAACCGGGTTGGATAAAGGGTTTTCGATGATCGTTTTAGGGATTGAGTCGAGTTGTGATGAAACAGCGGCAGCTGTGGTCACCGACAACCGTGAAATTTTATCAAACGAAGTACTCTCTCAAATCGATGAACACACCCCTTATGGTGGCGTTGTTCCTGAAATTGCAGCCCGCGCACATTTAGATGTCATCGACACCATTATTGAGCGCGCCATGAAAACCGCTGGCGTTGAATTTTCTGAGCTTGATGCCATTGCCGCCACCGGAGGGCCCGGGTTAATTGGCGGCGTATTAGTTGGCGTCATGACCGCCAAAGCCATTGCAGCCGTCCACAACTTGCCGTTCATTGGGGTTAATCATTTAGAAGGCCACGCGCTAACTGTCCGCTTAACCGGTGATGAAGCGGGCAATGAAATCCAATTTCCATATTTATTGCTGTTGGTATCAGGCGGGCATTGCCAATTGTTGATCGTTGAGGGCCCAGGGTCCTACAAACGCCTAGGCACAACCATGGACGATGCTTTGGGTGAAGCCTTTGATAAAACGGCCAAAATGATGGGGCTTGGTTATCCAGGCGGGCCGATGGTTGAAAAATATGCTCAAAACGGAGACCCGGTCCGGTTCTCGCTGCCGCGGCCCTTAAAGGGCCGCGCGGGATGTGACTTTTCCTTTTCAGGCCTCAAAACAAAAGTCCGTCAAACGATTGAGAACCTACCGAAAGGTCCGGTAAGTGAGCAGGATAAGTCTGATATTTGCGCTGGTTTTCAAAATGCTGCGGGTGATGTGCTGATCGACCGATGCAACCATGCCATTGATACGTTCTTAGAGGCCCACCCCAACGGCACCCATTTGGTTGTATCGGGCGGCGTTGCTGCCAATCAATCGATCCGGGGACGCTTGAACGCTTTGTGCAAAGCCCGGGGTTTGTCATTTGCGGCACCGCCATTGGCGCTGTGCACCGATAACGCGGCGATGATCGCTTGGGCCGGAATTGAACGCTTTATAAAAGGCGATGCTGACGATCTATCCTTTTGCCCCCGCCCGCGCTGGCCGCTGGA
>JAPKAX010000091.1 GCA_028825025.1 Rhodospirillales bacterium
TGATAGGTTGGGTTCTTTTACTGGAGCCCCTATTGAAGTGAGCAGTGATATTATTCTTACACCTGGCACTCAAGGTGCCTTGTTCTTAGCTATGGGAGCGAATGTTGCTAGAGGCGATAAAGTTGCTATTGTCGAGCCAGATTATTTTGCTAACAGAAAACTTACGGAATTTTTCGAGGGCGAACTTGTTGCCGTTAAGATGGATTATCTGAATACAGAAGAAGGCAGCGGGCTTGACTTGACCGAGCTTGAAGAAAGTTTCCGCGACGGCGTAAAATTATTTCTCTTCTCCAACCCCAACAACCCAACGGGAGTAATTTATTCTTCGCAAGAAATTAATACGATCGCAACTCTTGCAGAGCAGTACGGCGTTAATGTGATCGTTGATCAGCTCTATTCCCGTCAGATTTTTGACGGACGCAACTATACCCACCTTCGTGGGCTTGGCGTTATGAACCCAGATAATTTACTAACAATCATCGGCCCATCCAAAACTGAATCGCTTAGTGGTTTTCGCCTTGGTGCCGCTTTTGGCTCTCCTGCGATGATTGAACGTATGGAAAAATTACAGGCGATTGTATCGCTTCGTACAGCGGGATATTGTCAAGCAGTCTATGCCAACTGGTTTTCAGAGCCAGAAGGCTGGATGGTAGAGAGAATTGCACAACATCAAGCAATCCGTGATGACATCCATGCACTTTTTAATGCTGCCGATGGTTTTCAAG
The DNA here is from genome assembly GCA_028825025.1 of Rhodospirillales bacterium. Taxonomy (GTDB): domain Bacteria; phylum Pseudomonadota; class Alphaproteobacteria; order Rhodospirillales; family Casp-alpha2; genus JABMNT01. The sequence goes on from JAPKAX010000091.1 coordinate 726, forward strand.
TTCGCTTGCCGGAAGGTGGCAGTTATTTATTTCCGCAAATTCCGAAAATTGATCTGAATATTCTAGATTTTACCAAGGCGTTAAGATTGCAAGCAGCCGTCAGTGTGACAGCGGGTACAGAATTTGGTCCCCAGTTTACCAACTGCTTCCGCATCAACTTCTCACAAGATCACGAGGCAGCAGGGGCGGCAATTGCACGCACGATTGAAATTATCAACCGTTACCGTATCTAATCATCATTTTGAATGTAATTAATGGGAAAAAAATAATGAAACAAGTTGGATTTTTGGGCTGCGGAAAAATTGGTAAAACCATGATAAGACACCTAAAGGTACGTGCTGATCATCCTATTGCTTTTGTACAAACACCAAATTTCAAGGGTGACATTAACTTAGATTGTCCCGTTGTCTCAACCTTTGATGAAGACGTCTGCAAAGCTGATTTGGTCGTTGAATGTGCAACGCCAGACGTATTGAAGCAACAATACCAATATTATCTTCGGCGTAGTGATATGCTGATTTTATCCTTAACAGCTTTCAGCGATGATGATTTTGCGAATAAGGCATATGCCTTGTGCGAAAAGCACGGCACAAATATCTATCTTGCTCACGGAGCAATCCTTGGGCTAGATGGCATTTTTGATGCGCGTGATATTCTTAACAATGTGACAATTGAAACCGTCAAGAACCCCAAAAGTCTTGGCCGAAGCGATACTGACCGCACCGTCTTTTTCAACGGCAGTACAAGGGAAGCCTGCCAGCTTATGCCCCGAAATGTCAATGTTCACGCTGCCATCGCTATGGCTGGCCTTGGCTTTGATAAAACACATTCAAAAATTATATCTGACCCTAATGTGAGCACAAACTCACACATCATTAAATTGGAAGGCGAAGGGTTTAGTTCAACGATCGACGTCAGTTCTTTTGCCACAGGTGGCATCACTGGTAAATACACCCCAATATCAGCCTGCGGAAGCTTAGACCGTATTCTGGGCGGAAAAACACCTTATCAATTTGTATAAACCATCTCAAATTATATAAGATCTTATCAAACTTACTTTTAAGCCACGATCAATCAAAGGGACAGTATTTAAATCTATCCGGAAGAGCGATTTAAGAGTTTTTCCATAACAATGAACCAAGAAACTGCATAATGACACTGAACGCCTATAAATAGGCACTCAGTGCTCTGTATTAAGGCGTTCCCTTATTTATTTAAGCTTCTCGATCGTGTCCGTAAAACGTGAACGTTCCGTGTCTGCCCATGCAAAATCACGTTCTTCGCCTGCTACTCTATCAACAGAACTAAACCTATAGCCACTAATATACGCTCGCCTAGGCAAATCGGACAGGTTTGGCCCCGCGTAATGCAGTGTCCGTTGATCATGGACAATCGCTTCTCCCGCTTTAATCGGGCAGGCCACAGCCGTTGATAAATCGGTGCAGCCCACAACAATTTGCAGTGCGTGTATGCGCGGATCATTATTCATACGTTGGTGTGGAAGAATACCGAGTTTATGACTGCCGGGTAGGTAATACATACAGCCCATTTCTAAAGTTACATCCAGCAGCGGCACCCATGTGCTACAGGCACGATGCTTTTTATCCACTTCCCAATATGCCTCATCCTGATGCCAAGGGGTTTCTGGTGCGGTGCGCGCGGGCTTCAATATTGCCATGTCGCCCTTTATGTTGCCGCCTTCACCATACAACTGCTTACCGATCGCGAGGGTATTTGCACGCAACTGCGTATGCTCAAGCTCAGGGGCTAGCGCAATCATATCCAAGATCTGCGGCATCGCGGGTTCACTGCCTTCAGCATCAACACCGCCCAAATCCAAATAATTTCCGGTATCCCTTCCTGCTTGGCTAGAAAAAATACGGTCATAAATATCCAGGATGAGTTCTAGCTCACCGGAATTGGAAAGTTGCGGTAATTGAAGAAAACCCTGTTCTTTATATTGCGTAATTTGCGAGTCTGATAGGATGACGTTGGGTTTATACATTGGTTACTCCGCAGGTGCTAGATAGTGTTTGTACGCCGTCAGGTTTATTTGTACATTTAAGTTTTTATAATAAGAAAATATTTTTATCCATCTGCTTGAATTATGCGGCCATAACTTGTTAATGCAAGCGTTTTTTTTTGACCATTTTTTCAGTTTAACTTTATTTTTATTTTTTTTCTAAGGTAAAGTTACAAGGCCAAGCTTCAGGTTTAACAAAAAAATAGTTTATATTATATTGATCCACTACTGACTTGTGTAAAAATTTCTTGATAAATCCTAGGCATTGCCCGTAAGCTCTCTCAAAATAAAAAGAAGTGAGTAAACAGAGGGTCGATGATTGCATCATGAGGTATAATTATTTAATAAAAAGCGCGTTGATCGCGGCTTTGGGTGGGTTGTTGTTTGGATTTGATACTGCTGTCATTTCCGGTACGACAACGGCGCTGGAAGAGGTGTATGGCTTAAGCAAGTTTTCACTTGGCCTTACTGTTGCGGTCGCGTTGATCGGCACGATCATTGGGGCGTTGGTTGCGGCGAAACCTGCGGATATTTATGGCCGTAAAAATATGCTTTTTATTATTGGCGCTGTATATTTTGTTTCAGCCATTGGTAGTGCCTTTGCATGGGATTGGTATTCCTTTGTCATCTTTCGTTTGATTGGCGGCCTTGGGGTTGGGGCGGCGTCCGTTGTTTCCCCTCTTTATATTGCTGAGATATCACCAGCGCATATGCGGGGTCGGCTTGTGGCCTTTACCCAGTTTAATATTGTACTTGGCTTATTGTTGGCCTTTGCTTCGAACTATTATATTTCGAGCTTGGATCTTGGCGCGGTTGAATGGCGCTGGATGTTTGGCGTTGAAGCGGTTCCGGCGGCACTGTTCTTTGTTCTTTTGTTCCTTACACCTTATAGCCCTCGCTGGTTGGTGAGACAAAACCGGATTCAGGAAGCGCAGGCAACTCTTAGTAAATTGGGGCTTGACGATCAGGAGGCTATGGATCAGATCGAAGACATAAAGCAATCCATTGATAAAAAGTATCATGATTTACAAGAACCTCTGTTCCAGCGTGCTTATACGAAGCCGATCATGCTGGCTTTTGCCATTGCTATGTTTAATCAACTTTCGGGTATAAGCGCGCTTATGTATTATGCGCCAACGATTTTTAAAATGGCGGGTTCGGGGGAGGAATCGGCGTTGCTGCAAACGGTCGGTGTTGGTGTTATAAATTTATTTTTCACCATGATGGCGATGACTGTGATTGACCGTTTCGGACGCAGAACTTTGATGCTGGTCTGTTCCTTTGGCTATATCATCAGCCTGAGTGTTGTTGCATGGGCGTTCTTTACCTATGGGGATGACTTTGCTACGGGTCGACCAAGTGAAGGTGGGATAATTGTACTGATTAGTCTTGGTGTGTTTATTGCGTCACATGCCTTTGGTCAGGGGGCGGTGATTTGGGTGTTTTTAAGTGAAATTTTCCCCAACAGAGTGCGCGCCAAAGGTCAAGCCTTTGGTAGTTTTGTTCATTGGTTTATGGCGGCGGCAATCAGTTGGACGTTCCCTATTATCGCGGAGATTTCTGGTGGTTATACTTTCGCATTTTATGCTGTTATGATGGTTGTTCAACTGTTCTGGGTGATTAAAATTATGCCGGAAACCAAAGGGTTATCGCTTGAAAATATTCAGAAAAAATTAGGTATAACTTAAATATCTCTCTAATTACTCTGACGGCGGGCAATCAAGAATTGAGTTTTGAAAATCTTGATGTGTATAAATTAGATGTAAATTAAAAAAACAATCCGGGTTTGTCTGTATCTGAATGTATGGACTGCGATAAAGGAGAAGGAAATGACTGTTTACTCTATTTGGTGTCACCAATGATCCGCATCATTTCTTATGGGGAAATATTGGTGGATATGTTGTCTGATAGGATTTTGGAAGCAGAGCAAAAAGACAATGAACAGTTCACCAAGTTCCCTGGTGGTGCCCCCGCAAACGTCGCTGCGGCAGTGGCACAGTTGGGTGGGGATAGTTATTTTGCAGGAAAAATAAGCACCGACATTTTTGGTGAATTTTTACATGATGCTCTTGTTCAAATGGGGGTTAAAACAGATTATATTTACCGCATAGAAAATAAAAAAACAGCATTAGCCTTTGTTTCAAGAGACGCGTCTGGAGAAAGAAGTTTTGAATTTTTCCGTAGCGATACCGCGGATTTAAATTTTGATCGAAATGATTTTAATCAACATTGGTTTGAGGAGGATGGTATTTTTCATGCATGTTCCAATACTCTTACTGAAAAAGAAGCATATAAGACAACCCTTTTTGGTTTGAAAATGGCGAAAGATAATGATTGGTTAGTTAGTTTTGATGTTAATTTAAGACTTAATCTGTGGGATGATATATCAGATGCTCTGCCCAGAGTTTGGAATTGCCTCGCTCAGGCGCATATTGTGAAGTTGAGCAAAGAAGAGCTTGTGTTTTTAGCGGATGGGGGACGTGAAGATGTGGCCATTGATAGACTCCTCGCGGGGGAAAGTGAGATTGTTGTCGTCACCGATGGGGCGAACCCTTTGATTTGTTATCTGAAGGGTGATCAATTGACATTGGCCCCACCCAAAGTGGAAACACGCGATAGCACAGCAGCAGGGGATGCTTTTGTTGGCGGTTTTTTATATGGATTATCCGAAAAAAATTTTACACCAACAAACTTACCGGAATTAGTGCGGGATAAAGATGAACTTTATCAGGTTTTAACGCTTGCCAGTTCTTGCGGTGCTTTTGCTGCGACAAAAGATGGGGCTTTTACGTCGCTGCCCAATCAGCAGGACCTTAACGGCTTAATGTTAGGATAATTATTGATGAACCCTCAATTTGATAACAAGGCATTTTTAGAAAAGCACATAAAAGACACCATGTCATTTTATCACCCTCATTGTATTGATACAAACGGTGGGTTTTTCCAACTTTTCAAAGATGACGGCACCATATTAGATCATAGCACAAGACATTTGGTCAGCAGTTGTCGGTTTATTTTTACCTATTCAATGTATGCACAGTATTTCAATGATGATGCCTATAAAACCCTCGCTCAGCACGGAATTGATTTTTTAAGAAATGTGCACCGTAATGAGAGTACGGGGGGCTATGCCTGGGTCATAAAGAATGGAGAGGTCGCGGACCCTACAAATCATTGTTACGGCCTCGCGTTCGTTTTATTAAGCTACGCAACAGCGTTGAAAGCGGGTTTAGGTACGGCCAAATCCTTCATCTATGAAACTTTTGATGTAATGGAAGAACAGTTTTGGGAAAAGGATTACGGTCTCTATGCTGATGAATGTGATGGGGATTGGGAGCAGTTGTCACCTTACCGAGGGCAAAACGCCAATATGCATAGTTGTGAAGCAATGATTGCAGCATTTGAAGCCACTGATGATAGAATGTTTCTTGATAAGGCCTATTTGATTGCTGAAAATATTTGTGTGCGTCAAGCCGGTCAATGCGATGGATTAATATGGGAACATTATGATGAAAATTGGCAGGTGGATTGGGATTATAATAAGTCAGACCCAAAAAACTTGTTTCGTCCGTGGGGATTTCAACCTGGACATTTGACGGAATGGTCAAAATTACTGATGATTTTAAATGGTTATAGTGATCAAAAATGGCTGGTGGACCGTGCGACCGAGCTTTTTGATGCGGCTTTGGAAAAAGCATGGGATCAGGAGAATAAAGGCATTTCATACGGCTTTGCCCCGGATGGTTCAATTTGTGATGTTGATAAATATTTTTGGGTTCAGGCAGAATCATTTTCTGCGGCAGCTTTTCTTGCTCTAGAAACCAAAAACCCGAAATATTGGGACCATTATAAGAAAATTTGGCAATTCTCATGGGACCACATGATAGATCATGACTACGGTGCATGGTATTGCAAATTAGACGCTAATAATCAGAGATATAATGATATCAAGAGCCCAACAGGGAAAACAGATTACCACACCATGGGAGCCTGTTACGCGGTTCTTTCAGCTATATAGTGAAATCACCTTCAAAAGTCATTTTTAATGGTTGGCCAATATGCCAATTGTTACAACCGGTTTTATCAAACCATGTTTGTCCTCACTCTACCCAGATACCATTAGGTGAGTCAAACTGGACTGGGGTTGTAGCTAGATTGTAGCTAGAGAATATCGTTAATGATACAGACGCTTCTTAATTATAATAAAGCATTGATATATATGAAAAAAAGTGGTGTCCGGGGGCTCCTGAGCAAGGCCCTCTTTTTAAAAAGCGGATTGTCAGATATAAAATCAGCCTGTAAGGTCTCTTCCATAAGAATTAAAAAAATGGGAGAGACTGATGGGATTTAAATTCAAATCTAATTTATTAACATATTATATGACTGGGATCGTTGGTGCGGGGCTTATGGCTACACCTGCGAGTGCGGTTGATGGAATCATTAACGAAGATAATCTAAAAGCGATGGAATACCGCGAAGTCGGTCCATTTCGCGGTGGTCGTGTGACCACGGTGTCGGGTGTGGTCGGTGATGATCAAACTTATTATATGGGAGCTGTTGGCGGTGTTTTTAAAACCGTGAATGCAGGACACACATGGGAAAATGTTTCTGATGGTCATTTTGGTACAGCGTCGGTTGGTTCCGTGACCGTTTCAAAAACCGACCCGAATGTTGTTGTGGTTGGTATGGGGGAAAGCCCCTACCGTCATGTGGCATCAAGTTATGGTGACGGGGTTTACCTTTCGACCGATGCTGGTAAAAACTGGGAACATATTGGTTTAAAAGATGCGCGTCAGATTTCAGAAGTGATCGTGATGCCAGGGGACCCGAACACGGTCCTCGTATCCGTGCAAGGTAGTCCGTGGCAGCCAACCGAAATGCGCGGCATTTATAAAACCACCGATGGCGGCGATACTTGGGAGCGAAAACTTTTCACCAATGAAACGTCTGGTGGCGTTGATATGAAGATGGACCCGAATAATCCACGGATTATTTATGCGTCCATGTGGGATCAAAATCGTAACCCATGGGGCATGCGCAGTGGCGGTCCGGGTAGCGGACTTTATAAATCCAATGACGGCGGCGAAACTTGGGATAAAATTGTGAACGGCCTTCCGGAAAAACTTGGTAAAATGGGTATTACCCCGTCCGGTGCACAAGATGGGCTATTATATGCGCTCGTGGAAGCGGGTGATGATGAACGCACGGGCGAAGACAGTGGACTTTATAAATCCGTGGATGGCGGTGAAAACTGGACACATGTGACGGCAAACCGTCAACTGGTTTCCCGTTCTTGGTATTATATGCATATTTATGCGGACCCAAATAATGCGGATACGCTTTATACGCTAAACGCACCAATGAACCGCTCAACGGACGGCGGTAAAACCTGGGAACGAATTCGTACGCCCCATGGTGATCATCATGGTCACTGGATCAATCCAGACAACAGCCTTAACATGATTAACGCCAATGATGGCGGTGGTACAGTGACGTTTGACGGTGGTAAAACATGGTCATCCATTCATAACCAACCAACCGCACAGTTCTACCGCGTGAATACGGATAACAGTTTTCCTTATCGCATGTTCAGCGGACAGCAGGATAATTCATCGGTTGGTATTGCCAGTAAAGGGGTGTCAGGCGATATGGGCGAAGATGCTTATATTTCCGTAGCAGGCTGTGAAAATGCTCATGTTGCCATGGACCGTGATAATCCACGCTATATGTACGGCGGTTGTTACCTTGGTCAGCTTAATGAATTTGATAGCGAAACGGGCGTACGCAGAAATGTTGAGCCATACCGTGAACTTGGTTTTGGTGTTAACCCGAATGAGCGTCGTTATCGCTGGAAATGGAATGCGCCTGTGCTTGTATCGACCCATGATACAAGTGTGATTTATCACGCGAGTAACGTGATCCATAAATCATCAGACCGCGGTGTAACATGGACGGATATCAGTCCTGATCTTACAAAGAACCAAACGGAATATCAGCAAACACATCCTGATACGATTACTCGTGAAGTAACGGACAGTTATAATGCGCTGCTTACGGTTACGGAAAGCCCGTATGACGCAAATGTAATCTGGGCGGGTTCTGATGATGGGATGTTATCTAAAACAGAAGACGGCGGCGCAACATGGGAAGACGTAACCCCATCCGCGAATAAAGATGGAATGGTAAATTCAATTGAAATTTCACCGCATGATGCAAACACTGTTTATATCGCGACACCGCGTTATAAATATGATGATCATGAGCCCTATATTTATAAAACAACCAACAATGGCCGCAGATGGTCTAAAATTACAGACGGCATTCCTGAAGGCGCATTTGTACGCGTAGTTCGTGAAGACCCAGTTCGCGCAAACCTTCTTTATGCGGGTACGGAAACGGGTATGTATTTCTCCGTCGATGGTGGTGATAATTGGCAAGCGTATCAACAAAACTTACCTGTGGTTCCGATCACCGATATTCAGGTGAAGCATGCTGATCTTGCGATTTCAACTCAAGGGCGTGCGTTTTGGGTTCTTGACGATCTTTCGCCGCTTCGTCAAGGAGCAGAGGATCACGACGAAGATAAAGCGCATCTTTATAAACCAGAAGTGGCCTATGACGCGCGTGTTGGTAACATGACCATGCAAGCGGTAATTTATTATACCCTTGGGTCAGAACCAGACTTAAAAGAAAATCCAGTTAAAATGGAAATTCTTGATGGTTCAGGAAATGTTGTTCGTACATTAAAATCTGATGCTGAAAACCGTGATGGCAGCGGTTCAGCGAGTGCTTATAAAATTCCAGCAAATAAAGGACTGAATAAAGCAACGTGGGATTACCGTAGTGAAAACTATTCAGAAATTAAGGACCTTTATGTTCTTTCCGGTGGTGGTGACAACATCACGGAAGGATCAAAACAACGTCCGGGCGTTTACACCGTACGTTTAAGTTTTGACGGTGAAGTGATGGAGCAACCGTTGACCATTGAGTACGATCCACGTGTTGAAGTCACAAACGATCAGCTCATGGAAAAGTATGAGCTGACGGATCAGATTGATGGATCACTGCGTGATTTAACCGATAGCATTAAAACGGCCCGTGATGCACGCAATCAAGCCGAAGCGGAAGCCAAGAACGATGCTAATGACGAAGATCTTAAGAAGTTAGCGCAAGATATCGTGAATGTGGTTGATGCATGGGAAGAAAAAGTCGTAAGCGCGGACCGGACATATTTTCAAGATACGCTAAACTGGCCGGATATGGTATTCGCGGATATGCAGGATATTTACCGTATCGTTGATAATATCGTACCACCAATGAACCAACGTATGCGTGACCGCTTTGGACACATTAATGACCGTTGGCAGGCATTAAAGCCGGAGTATCAGGCAATATTAACTGGTCCTGTTGCGGCCTTCAATGATGCTTATTTTGCCAAGCGAAATAAAGTGATTTTAGCCAGCGAATAATCTTGGCCACTTTACAAAACAAAAAAGGCCCCCGTAGAAATACGGGAGCCTTTTTAATTATTATCTCATAACTTTATTTTAGAACAATATCTACTCTACGGTTACGGTCTTCACAAACGCCGTCTGCAGTATTAACTTCAGACATTGTTTCTCCGATAGTTTTCTAACTAATTCATATTCCAGATGATACTAATCATAATGATAACTCACTCTACCCAGATATCATTAAGTCTGTCAAATTGGACTGTGGTCAGGTTTATAGAAATAGATAACAGTTCTCAAATAGCTCAAAATCAAATTAGTTTGTCCAAAATTGTATATATAGGGCTCAGGGACCCCTATTCTCACAAAAGGGGGGTACCAGGGGGTGGGGTTTATCCGACCTTTTATCCGTTCGAATAATTTGTAACCGATAGCTTCTTCCAGATTTTGTAAAAGTTTACTAACGGCAGGTTGGGTTAAAGTAAGGGCGTCTGCTGCATTTGTTGTTCTATATTGTGGTAATTATATTAGTATGGGCGCCAGGGAATTTTGCCATCTTTTTCTCTAAGGAATTTAGCATCAACTTCTTTATACCAATGGAGTAGCATCGATTTCATTTGCAGGGCTTTCTCTGGAAGCTCTGTCGATAAATCATTCTTTTCTTCCGGATCACTCATCAGGTTATATAAATGATATTGGCCATCTTCTAATCGTTGGATAAGTTTATAGTCACCTAACCTTACAGCGGATGCGGGCATACCTCCTTGATTACTATAGTGAGGGTAATGCCAGTAAAGTGGCATCTCTGTACTATTAACTTCGCCTTTAATTTTTGAAACTAAGCTTTGTCCATCGACATCTGTTTTTCTTTCTCCTGAAATTTCCATAATGGTTGGAAATAAGTCAAGGCCAGTCACCGCTGCAGAATTAGTATACCCCGCTTTGCCAACGCCCGGCCAACGGACTAAAAATGGTACCCGTATGCCTCCTTCATAGATCCAACCTTTACCACCTCTAAATGGAAGATTGCTGGTTGGTGAACCTTCAGATGTTGATAACCCACCATTATCAGAAGTAAAGAATACTATTGTATTATCTGCCAAACCAGATTTTTCAAGCTGAAGCATTACCCGGCCAATGTTCTGGTCCATATGCTCTACCATCGCTGCATAGGTAGGATGAGTTTGATTTTGACGTACGGTGCGAATTTCTTCCACGGGCCAAATTTGTTCCTCTTCGATATAAGTACCGACTAAATCTTTTCTTGCTACCAATTCATCATATTTAGCAATCGTCTCTTTAGGAGCGTTTAAGGGAACATGAACTGTATAATAAGAGAGAACCATTAGAAATGGATCATCTTTAGCACTAAAGTCGTCCAACAGCGCAATAGCGTCGTTGCTCAGTCGTTCGGTCAAATATTCACCGTCTACACCATCAATCAGTCTTGGATTGTTGTGTGGTGCGAAATATCCATCACCGAGCGTTGCATTAGTTCCTCTTGGTGAACCGCTCCAAAACCCGCCAACATTGATGTCAAACCCTTGGTGTTCTGGCCAATATTTTTCATTGTGTCCTAAATGCCATTTCCCCAAAAATGCGGTTTTATAACCTTTAGGTTTTAGCGCTTCCGCTAAAGTAATTTCTTCAGTGGGCATATGTTGTATATCCTTAGCCCATTTATACATTTCCGCTCGACCTTGACCTTCTTCATTATGGAACCAATCGGTTGCATTTATTCGCGCAGGATGACGGCCCGTCATAAGTCCAACACGCGCAGGACTACAAACTGGACTGGCAGAATAATTTTGACTAAATCGCACACTTTGTTCTGCAAGTTTTTGCAAATTTGGCGTCTGGTAAAATGTATCTGGGTTGTTTGGTGATATATCCATTTGTCCCAAATCATC
>JAPKAX010000338.1 GCA_028825025.1 Rhodospirillales bacterium
ACAAAACCCTTTGCTAATGGGTAACATTATACCCATTAGTGCTAAGGCTGCTATCGGCCATACAGTCATTTGGAACCAGGTTGGCGGCGCGTAATGCTGTTCGGAAAGCAGCAGCAATGGAACAATAATATGCCCAACAATGACCATAGTTAAGTAGGGCGGAAAGTCATCGGCGTGAATATGGCCTAAGCTTTCTCCGCATTCAGAACATTCCGGGCGCACTTTTAAATAAGAATGTAGCGTCCGTCCTTTGCCGCATTGTGGGCAGCTTTTACACACGCCGCGCAAAAGGATTGTTAATAACTTGGGTTTGTTGACTGTGTTTGTATTCATGATTCGAAATATAAACCACAACCGAGCATCAGAAACAACGTACATAATGAACAGGGTAGGTATGCAAAATCTGAGGACTTACATATTCATACTTATAAAGTAAAGTGTTTTGAAAGTTTAACGGTGTCGTTGATGATGCATACTTTTAATTTCATCCCAACAATCGATTTGATTGCCTTTTTATGGATGATCTTTATTTGGGCGGGATATACATTGGTCGTAGACCAATTAAGCTGGGATAAACGTGAATTTGCAGGGTTATGCATAACCGCCGGATAGAATAGATGTTGCGTATGTTAGAGCGGAAAATCTGGATACCTGATGTTGGTATTCTGATTGCCCTCATCTGGAAGGCCTTAGGGTTTTATCTTTGCCTCTGTATGGGTCCTTTTGGTACTGAATCGACGCGATTATCTATCAAAAACGTTGGATGCTCTGGCACCTGATGATTTTTAGCGCAAAAGGTTCTTGTTTGCTGACCGAAAGTTCCTATATTCCGGGAATGAACAGTCTAGGCATAAATAAACCGAACTCTGAAACCCGCGTTATAGTAGCGATGTCTGGCGGCGTTGACTCGTCAGTAACCGCAGCCATGATGGCTGATGAAGGTTATGACGTCGTTGGCGTCACGCTACAGCTTTATGACCATGGTGCGGCCTTGGCCAAAAAAGGCGCGTGTTGTGCTGGTCAAGATATTCGCGATGCCCGACGCGTCGCGGACATGATTGGTATTCCCCACTACGTTTTGGATTACGAAAACCGTTTTAAGGAAGAAGTGATTGATGATTTTGCTGATTCTTACTTACGGGGTGAAACACCAATCCCTTGTGTGCGGTGTAATCAAACCGTTAAATTTCGTGATTTATTAGCCACTGCTCGCGATTTGGATGGCGATGTGTTGGTGACCGGGCATTATGTCCGCCGCGTAGCTGGGGAAAACGGGGCTGAGTTGCACCGGGCGAAAGATGCAGGAAAAGACCAAAGCTATTTCTTATTTGCAACAACCCGCGAACAGCTTGAGTTTTTGCGGTTCCCATTGGGTGGTTTAGATAAATCTGAAACCCGTGCAATGGCTGAACGCTTCAACCTTCCCGTTGCTGACAAACCAGACAGCCAAGACATTTGCTTTGTTCCTAATGGTAATTATGCAGAGCTGGTTGAAAAACTGCGCCCCGGTGCGTGTGATCCGGGAGATATTGTTCACGTCGACGGCAGGGTTGTTGGTCAACACGATGGCATTATACGCTTTACGGTCGGCCAACGTCGCGGCCTTGGGGTCTCGTCTGCTGATCCGCTATATGTTGTTCGCGTCGACCCAAGCTCACGTCAAGTGATTGTCGGCCCTCGGTCTGCCCTTTTACAATCGCGCATTTCAGTCGCAGAACTTAATTGGCTTGGTGATGATGAGTTGCCAGACGATGGATTGCCTGTTGAAATTAAAATCCGTTCTGCATCAAAGCCCAGTGCGGCGCGGTTGTTCGTCGATCAAAATGGACGTTTTAGTGTTATCTCAGACGAACCCTTAGATAGTGTAGCACCCGGTCAAGCGTGCGTATTTTACCAAGGGGACCGCGTTTTGGGCGGTGGTTGGATACTTCGTGAGCAACCGCTTGAAAGCGCCGCCTAATACACTAACTTAGTGACTTTCTGTCATACTTTGCATTTGCCTGCTGAAGCGTTTCTTGAGCTTTAGCTGCTTCTTGCTGTCGATCCCACATGTCTTTGTATTTCCCGTCTTGGTCGATCAAATTGGTATGCGATCCGCGTTCAACAATTTGGCCAGCTTCAAGCACCAAAATTTCATCTGCATCAATAATGGTTGAAAGCCTGTGGGCGATGGTGACGGTCGTATGATCTTCTGAAACTTCACGCAATGAAGCCAAAATTTCTTGCTCGGTCCGGCTATCCAACGCAGATGTCGCTTCATCAAAAATCAAAATATGGGGTCGTTTTAAAATCGTGCGGGCTATGGCCACGCGTTGTTTTTCACCCCCTGAGAGCTTTAATCCCCGTTCCCCGACTTGGGCTTGATAACCGTCCGGCAAGCTCATAATAAAATCGTGAATGCGAGCCATTTTTGCAGCATCTTCAATTTCTGAAGGGGAGGCATCTGGGCGACCATAGGCGATGTTGTAATAAATTGTGTCATTAAACAAAACGGTATCTTG
>JAPKAX010000339.1 GCA_028825025.1 Rhodospirillales bacterium
ACCCAATTCCAATGTACATGGAATAATATTAGCAGATGCATATTGCATGATCAAACGACCCGTTGTCGTTTCACCAGTAAACGCAATCTTAGCGATGCGCGTGCTTGAAGCTAGTGGCTTACCTGCCTCAAGGCCATAACCATTAACGACGTTCAAAACACCTGCTGGCAGGAGATCACCAATTAATTCAAGCATTACCAAGATGGATGCAGGTGTTTGCTCGGCTGGTTTTAGCACAATGCAGTTACCCGCAGCAAGCGCAGGTGCAATTTTCCAAACCGCCATCAAAATTGGAAAATTCCAAGGAATAATTTGCCCAACAACGCCTAAGGGTTCTTGAAAGTGGTAGGCAACAGTATCGCCGTCAAGGTCACTTAGAGAACCCTCTTGGGCTCGAATAACGCTACCGAAATAACGGAAGTGATCCACGGCTAATGGGAGGTCAGCATTAGTTGTCTCACGGATCGGCTTACCATTATCCCATGTTTCGGCTTCCGCCAGGGTGGCTAAATTATCTTCTATGACCTGTGCTATTTTATGCAAGACTTGGCTACGCTCAGTTACCGATGTCGCACCCCAAGCAACTTTTGCAGCGTGTGCTGCATCCAAGGCTAGATTAATATCCTTTTCATTGGATCGTGGGATCTGGCACAATACCTTACCGTTAACAGGTGTAATATTGTCAAAATACTTGCCGTCTACAGGATCGACAAATTTGCCACCAATGTAGTTTCCGTATTTAGGTTTAAATTTGAAAGCCATGATTTACTCCTTAGATTTAGTTTACGTTTTATTATTCTAGAATATTGTTGGTTTGTTTAGTGCTCAGTAGCTTCAGGTCGAGAAATATATTTATAATAACAGTGCGTTTTCCGAGCATCTGAGTCAACTTTCCTATGGAACCAAATTTCTTATAGGCGCTCTCCATCTTCGTTAAACAAATGAATGCGCCTTGGATCAAACGATACCTTTTGCTTTGACCCTTCCTCTACATTCACTTGACCAGGCGCTCTGATCTTTACAATTTGCTCTCCTAAATATGCATTCAAAATTGTATATCCACCCAGCGGTTCAACAGAGATTATTGAAAGTTCGAAATCCGTTTCTTCGCCATCTTGCACCAGCCAAATATCTTCTGGACGGATTCCCAAAGTAGCACTGCCTTCGTATTCGGCTTGTCCTTTGAGGGCCAAGCGATCCTCAAAGTTTTCTGCTTCAAAAAAATTTCCTTTTTTAGAAAATTCTCCAGAAAATAAATTCATAGGTGGCGATCCAATGACTTCTGCAACCGAAATAGAATTGGGGCGGCTATATACATCATCCGGAATTCCTACCTGAGCAATCTTACCACCGATAACTACTGCCAGCCTATCAGAGACAGCCATAACTTCTTCTTCATCATGGCTAACATAAACAAATGTCTGGTTATTCTCTCGCTGTAGTCGCTTCAATTCAACCCGCATCTCTTCTCGAAGACGCGCATCAAGGGCAGCAATAGGTTCATCCAACAACATCGCACGGCTGTCAGCTGCGAAAGCACGCCCCAATGCAATTCGCTGGCGTTCACCACCAGACATTTGTGCAGGATTTTTATGTAGAATATGGCTTATGTGAAGGACTTCAGATACCAAGTCGAGTTGTTGCTCCATTTCGGAATCTGTTGCGCCGCGTTCTTTAAGTGGAAAAATAATGTTTTCCCTTCCCGACATGTGAGGGAACAGTGCTAAGTTCTGGAATACCATCGACATCCCGCGTTCAGAAACACCTAAATCTTTGGCATCATAATCGTTAATAATAACCTGACCATCATCAGGGTGAATGAGCCCCAGAATAAGTTTTAAAATTGATGTTTTTCCTGTCGAAGGCGGCCCAAATATTCCAAAAAACTCTCCTTGCTTGATTTCCAGATCAATTGGACCCAGCGTAAATTCTGGATAGGTTTTAACTACATTTTTGAGTTCTAATGCATTCATCTCAAATTACTCCCAACCGGCGACCTGACACCACATCAAACGCCATACTTTTGTCCGAAGCTAGGTAGAAAGGTACCTCATCACCCAATTTTAATTGATCCTGATCGTCAAAAGCGATAAAGTTTGTTTCGGAAACCTGCAGATGTGCAATACGTTTTGGGCCTACACGCTCCAAGACATCGACAATGCCTTTCATCTCGATATCGTTAGACGACCGCTTATCACCAAAATAGATATCCTGTGGGCGAATGCCAAATGATCCAGTATGCACCCGGCCATCACTCTTGAAATCTGACTTAATTTGGCCGTTAAGTGATATCTCAGCACCACCGCTGATAACGAGTTTGAGTTCATCCTCGTGTTGGCGCAGTTCACCGTCAATGAGGTTCATACGCGGACTTCCTATAAAATTTGCAACAAAACGGTTATGTGGTGAATTATAGATATCTAAAGGCGAACCGTATTGCATCAACTTGCCCTCATCTATGATGGCAATTTTATCAGCAAGGCTCATTG
>JAPKAX010000092.1 GCA_028825025.1 Rhodospirillales bacterium
ACGCACCACATGAATAACGCAAGCGCTGGGTAACACCCGCAATAAGAGGTCTAAGTTCAAGACATGTTCTGGTGTTTTTTCGATAATACAAGACGGATTGCGCCCATCCAGCCATCGGTCCAAGGCCAAGCCAATCGCAACTCTTAAAACGTGGTCAACGTCATCAAATGTATACCCTGCCGCATTCCCAGGTAGACCCGCCAACTGTAACCTGTTGCTAATCTGATCACTTTCGGAATTATAGTCGTCGAAAGCAGCGGCTATTTTAGGGAACAATAGGTCTGTAAAATGGCCTTCCCCTTTGGCACATATGTCGGGGTGGGCATCCAAGCATTGCTGCACCCAAGCCGTTCCCCAACGCGTCGCACCAACAATCAAAACAAGCCGTTTATCAAACAATTGGCTTGTTCGATCTTGAGTCTCACTAAAGCTATTTATTGCAGGATTCGCCATTATCCTAAATTCACATAAAAGCACTAAACGCTTCGCCACCTAATCTATGATGCGAAACAACGAAGGTACATCAAAATTAGCGTCTGTTGCAGCTTGATTTGAACCCAACAGGTTTCTATAGTGGCTACCTATGATTATAGATGAGCAGACACCCCCCCGTTTCCACCGGCGCCACCTTTTGGGTACAGAAGGTCTAACACCGGAAGAAATATCGATTCTACTGGATCGTTCAGAAACACACGTTCAACAGAATCGGCAAGCCAACAAAAAGAAATCGGTCCTAAATGGACGGACAATCATCAATTTATTTTTTGAAGATTCGACCCGCACCCGGACTTCCTTTGAATTAGCAGGGAAACGCTTAGGAGGCGACGTCATCAACATGGCGGTTTCAACAAGTTCCGTCAAAAAAGGCGAAACTCTGATCGATACAGCGATGACCCTGAACGCTATGCATCCCGATGTGTTGGTTGTTCGCCACCCACAATCTGGCGCTGTGTCCCTTCTTTCAGAAAAAGTGAATTGCGCCGTGATTAATGGCGGCGATGGAGCGCATGAGCACCCAACACAAGCCTTGCTAGATGCCCTTACCATCCGTCGCCGGTTGGGCCATTTAAGCGGGCTGGTGATTGCCATTTGCGGCGATGTGCTGCATTCTCGCGTTGCCCGATCCAACATTCACCTTCTGAACACCATGGGTGCTCGGGTTCGCCTGATTGCCCCCGTTACACTTATCCCATCAGGGATAGAGCATTTGGGCGTTGAGGTCTTTCACAATATGAACGAAGGCCTGAAAGATGTTGATATTGTGATGATGCTACGACTTCAACGTGAACGGATGCAGGGAAACTTCTTTCCTTCAATCCGCGAATACTTTAATTTTTTTGGTTTGGATGAAGCCAAATTGGCAAATGCCAAGGATAATGCGTTGATTATGCACCCCGGCCCAATGAACCGCGGTGTCGAGATTGATTCAGATTTAGCCGACGACTTTGGACGCAGTGTTATTCGGGAACAAGTTGAAATGGGCGTTGCCGTCCGGATGGCGTGTTTGGAGATTTTGACAGAAAACCTAGATCAGTCAGTAGCGAGTAATTTGTGATGGCAACCACAAACATCAGCACCCAGCACACACTTTATATCAATGCGCGCTTGATCGACCCGGCAACAGGCCGGGACGAGATGGGCGGCATTTTATGTGATGGCAAGGTCATTTCTGATATTGGGCCTCATTTAAATAATGGCAAACCGCGCGCCAATTCAAAAATCATCAATTGCAAGGGCCATTGCTTAGTTCCGGGCTTAGTCGACATGCGAGCCCATTTAGGTGAACCCGGTGAAGAGCATAAAGAAACATTAGAGACCGCAGGCCGCTCGGCCGTTGCGGGCGGCGTTACGACGATTGTCTGCCTGCCCAACACAGAGCCCGCGATTGACGACATGTCGGTTGTTGAATTTGTTGCAAGGCGCGCTCGTAAATTGGGATTGAGCAAAGTTTATCCCTATGGCGCAGTTAGCAAAAAATTAGAAGGCAAGGAAATAGCTGAGCTGGGAATGCTGAGCGAAGCCGGTGCTGTTGCCTTCACGGATGGTTTTAAAACCGTATCCGATATCCAATTGATGTTACGCGCATTGAGTTATGCAAAAACCTTTGATTTGCTGATTGTTCAACACCCGGAAGAGCGTGGGCTTTCCAAAAACGGCGTTATGAATTCGGGTGAGACCGCAACGCGTTTGGGATTAGGCGGAATTCCCCGCTATGCTGAAATCATTATGGTCGAGCGCGATATTCGCTTGGTCGAGATGTCTGGGGGTAAAATACATTTCGCCCATTTATCGACGTCCGATGCCATTGATTGCGTTCGTAAAGCAAAGGCCCGGGGCTTAACTATTACTTGCGATACAGCACCACCTTATTTCGCACTAAATGAATTGGCGGTTGGCGATTATCGAACTTTTGCCAAATTATCGCCTCCGCTTCGCAAAGAAGAAGATCGCCAAGCGGTTATTGAAGGTTTAAAAGACGGTACGATTGATGCCATTGCATCTGACCACACCCCGCAAGACGAAGAATCAAAGCGCTTACCGTTTAGCGAAGCCGCAGCTGGCGGTGTTGGGCTTGAAACCTTATTGCCGATTACACTTGAGCTATACCACAATGGCCACATGAGCTTGATTGAAGCCCTAAATCTAATCACCCATCGGCCCGCTAAATTGTTAGGGCTCAAAGCGGGCAAGCTTGAAATTGGCCGCCGGGCTGACATCACTATTTTGGACCCAGAACGCGGTTGGAAAGTTGAAGACAAAACACTTAAATCAAAATCTAAAAACTCACCCTTCGACGGGCGACCTGTGCAAGGCCGCACCATGCAAACGATAATTGACGGTCGTTTGGTTTTTCAGGCAGAAGGTTAAATATGGAAACTCTTTCGCCTTATTTGAGTCAATCAAATGCCGTCGCTGCAATGTGCGGCTACCTTTTAGGCTCGGTTCCTTTTGGTTTAGTCTTAACCCGGCTCGCAGGTATGGGCGATATTCGTGACATCGGATCAGGCAACATTGGTGCAACCAACGTTCTTCGAACCGGCAATAAGTTCATCGCATTTTTGACGTTGCTATGTGATACAGCCAAAGGGGCCGCGGCTGGATTAGGTGCTGTGCACTTTTTAGGAATAGAGGCCGGGTTGATTGCAGGTTTTATGGCTGTATTTGGACATAATTTTTCGGTTTGGCTCAAATTTAAGGGCGGAAAAGGGGTTGCGACAACGCTCGGCATTTTAATTGCCAGCGCTCCGATGGTCGGAGTGGCCGCTTGTGCGACATGGCTACTTGTTGCTGGAATATTCCGCTATTCGTCCTTGGCGTCCTTATCATCATTATCTGCAGCGCCTGCCATTGCATGGTGGTTTGGTCGCCCAGATGTGGCGGTTATGGCCGCCGGGTTAGCCCTATTGGCAATTTTTCGCCATCACAAAAACATTGGTAACTTGATGCAAGGCACCGAGATCAAAATCGGTAAAAAATCTTCTAAATAAAGAAGCATAAAAGGCATTATATGCAACGCCTATCCGTCCAAGATTATACTTCAATGCCATGGAAAAATGGTGGTGGGGTAACCCGCGAAGTTGCTAAATCAAGCGATAACCAAGGCCTTATTTGGCGCTTAAGCTTAGCTGATGTCATCCAAGAAGGTACATTTTCAACCTTCCCTAAATTAAGTCGAATTTTAACCGTCACCCAAGGGGGAGGCATGCGCTTAATCGATAGGGATACAAACGAGGTGTTCTTGGCATCATTGCACACCCCAATTGCATTTTCAGGAGATCAGCCCATCACATCTGAACTTATAAACGGTGCCATTCAGGATTTTAATGTGATTTACGATCAGGCGAAAACTACGGCTGATGTGCGGATCATTGATGGACCAAATCGCACATACATAGAATCATCCGAGGGCCAAACACGTGCTGTATATAGCCTTTTGGGCACATTTAAGATCAACCAACACACTTTAATTCAAGACGAAACAGCGGTTTTTAATTCAAATGATCGGGTACAAATGACCTGTGAATATGGATCAAAAGTCCTGCTCACCACCTTCACCTCTAGGCCATAAAAGGTTTGCCTCCACCCTTGACCAGACACATCTTCTTGGCATGGTGTCCACTTTATGCAACATCAAATACACGAACCACTATCAGATTTAGATATTCTAAATCAACATAGGCTTATTCGGTCAGATAAAGTTGGCCCGATTACCTATCATCTATTAATGGCCCGATTTAAATCGGCGTCAGCAGCGCTTGAGGCTTTACAGAAATAGCGAGGCGAGGCGGATCGAGTGAAGCTGGGCGGGTGTATTACGTATCAGAAGCTGAAAAAGAAATGACGCTTTGCCAAGCTGAAAACTTTTAGTTAGGTGGGGGCGTTGATGTCATTTACCCACGACAAAACACGTCTTCATATAATGCGCTTTTAGAGCACGGCGTCATTGTTTCTGAAATGCCGGTCGGAACCCGCTTTTAAGCGCGACATTTCCCCCGTCACAACCACATCATATCTGGGATATCTAGGGGGATTGTGGTTATTGAAGCAGGGCCGCGACGTTTTTGCCATGCCCGGTTCTGCTGCTGATCTCAGTGCACGCGGAACCAACGACCTCATT
Source organism: Rhodospirillales bacterium (assembly GCA_028825025.1). GTDB lineage: Bacteria > Pseudomonadota > Alphaproteobacteria > Rhodospirillales > Casp-alpha2 > JABMNT01. The sequence continues at coordinate 4,619 of JAPKAX010000092.1, forward strand.
CGCCAAGGAGCCATTTTAACGTAAACCATCTTTGACGTATTAGATGTCATAAACCCGGGCCCGCGCATTCACGTATCTCCTATGGCTCAGGTCTATGGCGCGTCAGATCAAATTATCCCTGTTACGGATGATGTTGAAACCACAGAAGTTCGTGGATGATTTGGCACGGGAATTCAAATCACCAACATCGGTATTTTCTGAAGCCCTAATCGAGCTTGAATTAGCCGGGCGGGTTGAACGTAATCCTGGCAACATGATTTCAGCGATTGTGTAGTAATAAAAGTTCATAAGAACGTCCTTCAAATGTATTCCAATTGACTTATATAAACGCCATTTATAGTCACATTTAAGGTGCGGCTGGACTGCATCTGGAGAAAAAAACAACTCAAAAACGTGTTCCGTTGTTGACGAACGGGTAAAGAAACGCCAAGTCTCCGTGTTAGGCGGGTTCTTCTCGTTCTTTAATTTTATATAAAAACCCCCACCATTGGGGCGAAAAGCTACGGAAACTATAAACATATGACTAGTGTTGTTGTTGTCGAATCACCTGCCAAAGCAAAAACGATCAATAAATACTTGGGCAGTGACTACAAGGTTTTTGCCAGTTACGGACACATTCGCGATTTGCCTCCTAAGGATGGCTCTGTACGTCCTGACGAAGATTTTTCCATGGATTGGGAAATCGACGCTAAAGCGCAAAAACATATGAAAGAAATTTCCCAAGCGCTTAAGGGTGCTGACAAACTGTTTCTAGCAACCGATCCGGACCGCGAAGGCGAAGCCATATCGTGGCACGTTCAAGAAGTTTTAGAAGCGAAAAAGCTGTTAAAAGGTGTTGAGGTTAAACGTGTTGTTTTTAACGAAATCACCAAAGACGCCATTATTGAAGCTTTTAATCATCCGCGTGAATTAGACACTCCTTTAGTCGATGCCTATTTGGCCCGACGCGCGTTGGATTATTTGGTTGGCTTTACACTATCGCCGGTTTTATGGCGTAAATTACCTGGCAGCCGCTCCGCCGGGCGCGTCCAGTCCGTTGCTTTACGTATTATATGTCAGCGCGAAACGGATATTGAAAATTTTGACTCCGACGAGTTTTGGAGTGTTAAAGCTGAATTTGATGCCGGTGGTGGAAAATCAATTGTTGCCAACCTAACTCACCTAGAAGGCACCAAGCTTGAGAAGCTAACCATAGGAACCGAAGCCGCAGCTCAAGCCGCTGTAAGCGCCATTTCATCGCGCGACTTCAAAGTAGCAGACATCGAACAAAAAAAATCACGCCGCAATCCATCAGCGCCGTTCACCACATCCACCCTACAACAAGAAGCATCACGCAAATTGGGCTTTGCAACAAAGCGCACGATGCAAGTCGCCCAACGTTTGTATGAAGGCTTAAACTTAGGCGATGGTGAAACCGTTGGTTTGATTACCTACATGCGGACAGACGGTGTGACCATGTCGGGCGAAGCCATTGAAGGCTGCCGCACATTAATTGGCAGTGATTACGGATCAAACTATGTGCCTTCAGATGCTCGCGTTTATAAGTCAAAGGCAAAAAATGCCCAGGAAGCTCACGAAGCCGTCCGCCCCACCGATGTAGCACGCCGCCCTAAAGACATTGCTGACCGCTTAGATGGGGATCAGTTGAAGCTGTATACGTTGATTTGGCAGCGCACCGTTGCCAGCCAAATGGAATCTGCCATTTTGGATCAGGTTGGTGTCAATATTGGCTCGCCTGACAAACAAGTGACGTTACGGGCAACCGGATCTGTTGTTGCGTTTGATGGCTTTTTTAAGCTGTACCAAGAAGGAAAAGACGATACGGACACTCCCGATGAAGGCGAAGATAAAATCTTACCGCCGCTAAATCAGGGCCAGGACATGAAAACCGGCGAGATTGTTCCGGACCAACATTTCACCCAACCCCCTCCCCGTTTCTCAGAAGCAAGCTTGGTTAAAACGCTGGAAGAATTGGGCATCGGTCGCCCTTCCACATACGCTAGCATCATTTCCGTTCTTCAAGAACGTAACTATGTGGTTTTGGAAAGCCGACGATTCACACCTGAAGACCGGGGCCGTGTGGTTACGACCTTCCTTGAAAGTTATTTCACCCGATACGTGGCATATGATTTTACTGCGGAATTGGAAAACAAGCTGGATGATATTTCTGGCGGACGGATCGAATGGAAGACCGTTCTTCGTGATTTTTGGGGTGACTTCAATTCAGCCGTTGGCGAAACCAAAGACCTGCGTATTTCAGAAGTTTTGGACCGTTTGGACGAAATTTTAGGACCACACTTTTTCCGTGAAGGCCCCGATGGTAAAGACCCACGCAAATGCCCCACTTGCGAAGAAGGACGGCTTAATCTTAAGCTTGGTAAGTTTGGCGCCTTTATTGGCTGTAACAATTACCCCGAATGCCGCTTTACGCGCCCGCTAGAAGTCACCAATGGCTCGGAAGATGATTTGGCGACATCGGGACCAAAAGAATTGGGATTGGACCCTGTAACGCAAAAAATGATTTCATTACGCAAAGGCCCCTATGGGCATTATGTGCAATTGGGTGAAGAAGAAGAAATACCTGCGGAACCTGTGGCCGAAGGCAAAAAGCCGAAAAAGCCGAAAAAGATAAAACCAAAACGTTCGTCTTTAACCAAAGACATGGCACCATCAGCGGTTGATTTAGAGTTGGCAATCGGGCTTTTGTCGTTGCCGCGTGAAGTTGGTATTGATCCAGAAACCAGCATTATGATTACAGCTGCTATTGGCCGCTTTGGCCCTTATATTAAAATGGAAGCAACATACGTATCGTTAAAAGGCGACGACAATGTGCTGACCATTGGCCTCAACAGAGCCGCCCACTTAATGGCCAACGCGCCGAAAAAAGATCCGCCTATTGAGCTTGGCCTGCACCCGAAAAACAAAAAACCTGTGACCATGCGCAAAGGCCGCTGGGGGCAATTTGTAATGCATGGTCGCTTAATGGCAACGCTTCCCAAAGACATGGAGCCAGAAACTGTTGATTTAGCGAAAGCCATTGAATTGCTGGATGCTAAGGCCGGCAAGAAAACACCGAAAGCCAAAGCAGACGATAAAAAGCCCGCCACAAAAAAGAAAGCGGCTGCTAAAAAGCCAACGCCAAAGAAAAAGGCTGCGGCCAAGAAGAAACCAGCGGCGAGGAAAAAGGCTGCAAGAGCAGAACCGGAAGCGCAGGCTGAATAATGCCAGCTCTTCTCAAATATGGATATAACTGTGGCCAGAACTCCTAAAACCGCAGCTCCGTTTCCAAGTACGGACCAAATTCTGGCCTATATTCAAGGCAATCCGTCGCAAGCGGGTAAGCGCGAGATTGCGCGCGCCTTTAAACTAAATGCTGATCAGAAAAAGGTTCTGAAAAAGGTTCTGCGTGAAATGGAAGAAACCGGCGTTTTGGAAAAGAAACGCGGCCGCAAGTTTTCTGAGCCTGGAAAGCTGCCAAGCGTTACCGTTTTGGAAGTCACTGGCCCCGATAAAGAGGGCGATTTGCAGGCCAAGCCCTTAAATTGGGATGGCGATATAACACCCATAATTTACATGCTGCCTGAACGCGCTGGAAACTCAGCCCTAGGCAAAGGCGATCGCGTCCTTGCCCGTTTAGAAGAAACCGACAACGGCACCTATCAAGCCAAAACAATTCGTCGTATTTCAGCAGCCCCGGATCATATTTTAGGCGTCGTGATTAAAATCGAAGGTGAACTGCGGGTTCAGCCTACGGACCGTAAACAAAAGGGTGAAATGATTATTCGTCCCGCCGATAGCATGGATGCTCAACCCGGCGAATTGGTCCGGGCGGAAGTTTTACCGGGCAAACGGCTTGGGCTACGACATGCCAAAATATCCGAACGTTTAGAATCTATGGATTCCCCCGGTGCTATTAGCCTAATCGCCATTCACCAATATGAAATCCCGACTGAATTCCCCGCCGATGCCCTCAAAATTGCCAATTCAGCTAAAGCAAAACCGTTGGGTAACCGATCTGATTTACGTGATATTCCGCTGATCACTATTGATGGTGCCGATGCCCGTGATTTTGATGATGCGGTTTTTGCGGAACCAGATACCGATGAAAAGAACCCCGGTGGCTGGCACCTGATTGTCGCCATAGCTGATGTGGCGGGTTATGTGACGACGGAGGATGCTTTGGATAATGAGGCCCGCAAGCGGGGGAACTCTGTCTATTTCCCTGACCGCGTCGTCCCGATGTTGCCTGAAGCCTTATCAAACGGATTATGTTCGCTCGTTCCAAATGAAGAGCGTCCGTGTTTAGCGGCCCATTTGTGGATCGATAAAAAAGGGCATTTGTTGCGCCATTCGTTCGTGCGCGGCCTTATGCAATCGCACGCCCGGACCACGTACGAACAAATACAAGCGGCCCGCGATGGCAATCCAGATGAGCTAACAACGCCCTTGGTCGATAGCGTTATCGCGCCCTTATACGGGGCGTTTCAAGTGCTTGATACATACCGACAAGAACGCAGCGCCCTTGAATTAGATATGCCCGAGCGAAAAGTAGAGATTGGTGAAGACGGTAAGATTGCCCGCATCGTTCCGCGCCAACGCCTGGATAGCCATAAGCTAATCGAAGAATTTATGATCACCGCCAACGTGGCTGCGGCTCAATCGTTGGAAAAGAACAAACAGCCCTGCATGTACCGCATCCATGACCGCCCAAGCTCTGAAAAACTAGGCGCTTTTACGGAATTTTTGGAAACCTTGGATTACACTTTTACCAAGGGCCAAGTCATCAAGCCTATTCAATTTAACCAAATTTTACGCAAAGCCGCCAACACACCAAACGCGCATATGATCAATCAAATGGTTTTAAGGTCCCAAGCCCAGGCTGAATACAGCCCAGGCAACATCGGACATTTTGGTTTGGCATTAAGCCGCTATTGCCATTTCACGTCCCCCATCCGGCGCTATTCTGACTTGTTGGTACACAGGGCCTTAATCAATGCCCACAAACTGGGCAATGATGGATTAAAAAGCGATGGCGACGAGTTTGAAGAATTGGGCACCCATTTGTGTTCAACCGAACGCCGCGCCTCAGCTGCAGAGCGCGATGCCATGGACCGCTACGTCGCAGGTCATTTATCAACCCGCATTGGTTCTATTTTTACCGCACGGATCAATGGTGTCACTCGTTTTGGTTTGTTTGTCACTTTGGATGTAACCGGTGCCGATGGTTTGGTCCCGATCAGCAGCTTGGCCGGCGACTATTATGACTTAGACCAAACAGGGCATGTGTTGATTGGGCAAAATTCAGGGAACATGTACCAACTAGGGCAACCTGTTGAGGTCATGTTGCGTGAAGCAACGCCTGTATCAGGGGGGCTGATTTTTCAGATCCTCGATTCTGGTGAACCCCAAAAAGGCAAGCGTCCGCAAAGTCACAAACGCAAGTCCAGTGGCCACAAGTCGGCAAAAAAAGGGGCTAAAGGCGGCCCGAGAGGCAAAAAGCCCCACAAAAGGCATTAATGCGGTTATTTTTGTTGATTTATCAACTCAGTAGATGACGTGGCCACAAAAATCATCGAAACTAATTATATGGAAACGTTTCGATCTTTTCGTACAATCTTATGCGCTTTGAGTTTGGTTGGCCTTGTTGCTGCCTGTGGATCAACGCCGCCCCCTCTAAAAGCCACCGTTCAAGCATGGCCCGATGCGATAGGCGTTTTTGAAGCTGGTTACCGGGGTATTTCAGAAAAGTATATTGAGTACATTTCGGTTGAGCGGTTGGCCTTAGATGGGATCAAGGGATTTAGCGCCATTGACCCGGCACTGCATGTTCGAAAATCTGAAAACTCAATTACACTGAGCTATACGGATCAGCGTATCCTTTCCGTCGATCTACCAAAAAGCAACGACGTTCATGGGTGGGCCAAACTTACATCTGATTTAGCCATTGCCGCGCGCCCCTATTCGGCTGACATGAAAGTAGCTGACGCGGAAAAGATATACGAAGCTGTTTTTGATGGCGTGCTCTCAAAGCTTGATTTGTATTCGCGCTATGCTGGGGCCGAAGACGCCCGCAAAAACCGCGCTCAACGCGATGGGTTTGGCGGCATTGGGATTGGCTTCAAACGTATTGACGGCGCATTACGCATAACACGTATCACACCCAACACTCCAGCGGCGAAGTCCGGGTTGCTCATAAATGACACCATAACCCACATTGGTAAAAAACCAGCAAGCCATTTAACGCCCCATCAGGCAACATTACTTATTCGGGTCCCATTAAACACAACGGTCAGTCTATCCGTCACCCGAACAGGCATTACGGCCCAGCAAACATACAAGCTAACCAGCAAGCACATCGTTTTTCCAACGGTCACCGAAAAACGCTTAAAAAATGTCCTGTATTATAAAATCAGCAGCTTTAATCAGGGCACGGCCCCGTCGTTATCTGAAAAGCTAAAATTAACTACAAGCGCAATGGGGCACAATTTAAAAGGGGTCGTGCTTGATTTGCGCGGAAACCCCGGCGGCTTACTTAAGCAATCGGTTAAAGTAGCTGATTTGTTTTTAACCCAAGGGATGATTATTTCGACAAAAGGACGCCATCCCGACAGCTTGCATCATTACGCAGCGGGTGGATCTGATTTGACTGAAGAACGACCGTTGATCGTGTTGATTGATGGAAGATCCGCATCTGCTGCAGAAATCGTTGCAGCCGCCTTACAAGACCAGGAGCGCGCTATCCTTATTGGAACTTCGTCTTATGGAAAGGGCACCGTACAATCCGTCCTGAGACTGCCGAATGACGGGGAAATTACTCTGACATGGTCCCGGTTTATTGCCCCATCCGGCTATATTTTACATGGCCTTGGTGTTCGCCCATCGTTGTGCACCAAAGCGAAGCCTGAACCCATTGAAAAGCTTATTGATATAACTTTGAATTCTGTCTCAGAAATTAAATCAACATTCCATCAATGGCGATCGGTGGGGTTAAAAAATAGTGCCCGACGCAATAACTTGCGTAGCACGTGCCCTGCGCAACAAAGGAAATCAGACAAAGAATTAGACATTGCTAAACATATGATCGAGAATCCAATGACCTACACCCGCGCATTGTTCCTTTCATCAGCAACAAACCAAGCGCAAAAGTAGCGTAATATATCACAAATAACGAGTGTCTTGACACTGACACAGGGCATTGTATTGTGCGCCGCTCTGGATCTTTATTTATCTTTATAATGGAACTTGGACTATGGCTAAGCCAGCATCACAACTTATCAAACTCGTTAGCACCGCGGACACTGGCTACTATTATGTAACCAAAAAAAATCCGCGGAATTCTACTGAAAAATTTGAATTCAACAAATACGATCCCGTCATACGTAAGCACGTTGTATTCAAAGAAGCTAAAATCAAGTAATTAGAAATTGGTGCGGG
>JAPKAX010000093.1 GCA_028825025.1 Rhodospirillales bacterium
TGGATTGCGCTTTGAAGCCAACGTCTAGTTTAGCTAAGTCAGCAAGGCATTGAGCTGTCCGTCGTCATGCAATAGAACAGAGTTAAATCCCATACTTGAGTAAAATACTGCTTTCGAAAAACTATCCAAACTCTTAAGCTTTAAATAGAAATTAGAAACTCAAAAGGGTGGTTAATGAAAATATCAACACGTGGTTATGTTAATGAAGATTTGTTGTGGTCACCCGAAAAATTGTCAAAACGAATGAACAAGCCAGGCTTAACAGTCATTGACACGCGACCAGCTGAAAAGTTTGCAACTGGCCATGTTTCTGGCGCTAAACATTTTGATCTTTATTTTGTTAATACTGATGATACTGATATTGCACCTTTGAGGTCTTTTACCCGCATGTGGGCAAACATGCTGGGTTGGCGCGGGGTACAAGACACAGATACTATAGTTTTCTATGGCGAATTTACAGATATGTGCGCGGCAAGGGGCTTTTGGTTTTTAGAATACCTTGGCCATACAGACGTACATATACTAGATGGGGGGATAAGAGCTTGGGAGACATCAGGCCTCCAGTTAGAAACTACTTGCGAAGCCCCAACACCCTCAAAATTTTCTTTCAAACCAGCAATGGGAAGGGTCGCGACGTATACTGACGTGCTAGACGCTATTAATAATTCTGATTGTGCAATAATAGACAATCGCAGCCGTGAAGAATTTATAGGTGTAGATCAAAGAGCTCGTTTTGGAGGTGCAATACCAAGTGCTAAACATAGAGACTGGGAGGAATTATACGACCATTATAGTGGCTGTATGAAACCCGCAGATGAGTTGCAATTAGCGTTTGGGTCATTAGGGGCTGACCAACAAAAAAAAATCATACTTTACTGTAATACTGGTTATCGCTCTGCACATGCTTACCTAGCACTTCGGTTACTTGATTATCCAAGAGTACAAAACTACATAGGGTCTTGGCAGGAATGGGGGAATCGAGAAGGGCTCCCAATCAAAAAAGGTAGATGATACTAAGAAGGCGTGGGGACCATCGTAACGCTGAAGTTACCGGTCGCAATCAAACGCACCGCTGGTAAAAAATCAGAATCGAAGCTCAAACCCTTCTGAAATTCAGTTACGAACCGAAGTCTTTCACTTGTGACTTAAGGAGGCATTTATGAGCCATCGCTTAATTTTTATAGCTATATTATCCATTTTTGCTTTATCCCTTTCGAACTTCGGCACTTCTTCGAAAGCCGCTAACGTAATGCAATGCATGAGTGACTGCATTAAACATGAAGGCAACACAGCAACGGCAAAGTCGACCTGTAAATTACGCTGTGTTAATGTAGCCGTACCTGACATCAATGCAGGGAAACAAGCCCAGTTGCATGAGCGTTTTCAAAAAGTGCAATCGATCCTGCAATAGAAAAGACAAGACCTGCCGGCGCGATTGCAAAGAAGCGCTAATGGAATGCAAATAACGAACGTTTAGCGCGGCACATCCCCCTTTAAGGTTATCCGATGCAATAAGCGTTCATGTCCCGTATAATCATTAAGCGGAAAATGTTGAGTACAGCGATTATCCCAAAAAACCAAAGCACCTGGGGTCCAGCGCAACCGACATGTAAATTCTTCACGGACTTGATGGCGGAACAAAAAGGACAAAAGCCCCTCACTTTCTAGCTCAGTCATGCCCTCAAAGCGCGTGGTGTGCGCGCCGTTTATATACAGCGCTTTTTTTCCAGATTCTGGATGAGTTCGGACAACAGGATGCACGGCTTCCATAACCAGACCTTCCACATCCCTTCCAGATTCTTTGATACGGTTTGCCCGGGTATCAGAAACACGCGACTTATGGGCGCTGTTTACAGCTTTCATTCCAGACAACATGTCCTTCATCCCATTTGACAAGGCGTCATAAGCTGCAGCCATGCTGGCAAATAACGTATCGCCACCGATGGGGGGAAGCGTGCGGGCGTGCAATAGTGTCCCCATAGGTGGGCATTGTTGATATGTGGTATCGCTGTGCCACAAACCTCCAAAATTAACCGTTTCATGCGCTCGTTTCAAGACCGGAGTAACGCATGGAAAACCTGGCAATCCTTCTACAAACGGGTATTTATCTGGTTCACCAAAAGCTTCAGCAACGTTCATTTGTTGGGCAGGAGACAAGTCTTGGTCCCGAATAAAAATCACCCCGTAATCAAGCAGCGCAGTGCGAAGCGTTTTTATGATTGTAGATGTAAGCGGCTTAGCTAAATCAACACCTGAAACCTCGCATCCAATAGCAGGACTTACGGGTTCAATTTTAAAATCAGGCTCAAACATTGTTATCCCTTTTACGTATCGAACTCTCTTAATAACTGACCCGGTCTTTGATCGCCTTCAATCAAGCCATTTTGATTAGTAACCTGAACACCGTTCACCCACGTGCCGTGTATCCCAACGGCATCCGTTGTCAAACGCGCTTCACCGCCCGGCAAGTCGTGGATACGGCGCTTTACGCCCCTGGCAACCGTAGCTGGATCAAATAATAATAAGTCCGCATGGTACCCGACTTCAATTTTACCGCGTTTTGGAATGCGATATATTGCAGCAGGCTTTGCGGTTAATTCGTGGATGGCTTCTGGTAATGTAAGAGTGCCCAAATCGCGGGCCCAATGGCCCATCAAATGGAGTCCAAACCCGGCATCGCAGAAAAAAGTTAAGTGTGCGCCCGCATCACTTAAAGCAACAGATGCGTTAGGGTCTCGGATCATTTTACCAACGGCATCTTCGTCTGAATTTAATAACACAGCCGTAAACATGCTTTCTAGATTTTCAGATACAGCAAAATCCAATATCCAGTCCATCGGATCTTGGCCAGCATCAGCAGCCAGTTGATCAACTGTTTTACCTTCTAGGTGTTGGTTTTTAGGGTCACTCACTTCGATCAATTCCAACTTGTGCCACTCATTATTAAACAAACGCCCACCGAGCGGCTTAGACAGTTCATCTTTCACACGTTGGCGGAAGTCAGCATCCATCAAAAGGGCTTTCAACTCTTCGCCTTGAACCTTCATGGCGGGCTTCCACGAATCCAGACCTTCCATTGGGTACGCGGATTTAAAAGTGAAATCATTGGTTAAAGGGCAGCACGAAATTTGCCCCCAAAGCTCATGCCCACGGCCGCGGGCTTCGCCAATGGCGGCTAATTCATCGAACGTTGCATTGGGCTTTGTTGAATTGTGTAAAAGAGCTGCAATCATCACAGGGCGCTTCGACATTTTTGCTAAGCTTTCCAAGAAGGACACTTCCGTTTGACCGCCTTTGGTCAACATAAAAATACCTTTACCGTCACTCCCCATGGCGGTAACTAGGGTTTCCAGCTCATCCGGATCAGCCATTCGGGACGGCATTGGAACCCCAGCATGACCGTTATGTTGTGGCGCTGTTGATGTTGAAAACCCAATGGCCCCCGCAGCCATTCCCTCTTCAACAAGTTGTTTCATTTGGGCGAGTTCATCGTCGTTAGCTGCCCGCTCAACCGCATCAGCACCCATCACATATGTCCGGATTGACGAATGCCCCATAAAGGCGGCGACATTCGTCGACATGCCCCCCTTCTCGATCCCGTCCATATATTCAGGGAAGCTTTCGAAATTCCAATTGATCCCTTGACGTAGAACCTCAAACGACATGCCTTCCACTTGGGTAAGGTTTCGCATAATCAAATCCCGATCATCTGGGCGACAGGGCGCAATGGTAAATCCGCAATTGCCAATCACGACACTTGTCACACCGAGTGACGAGGACGGGGCCAAGGTAGAATCCCAACTGATTTGAGCATCGAAATGGGTATGACTATCAATAATACCTGGCATTAGACTAAGCCCGTTCGCATCAACTTCTTGGGTACCAGTAACCGCTAAGTTTTCACCGATAGCGACGATCATACCTGCTTTTACAGCTACATCACCATGGGATTCTTGCTCGCCCGACCCATCAAAAATCTGCGCATTGCGAATAACTAAGTCCAATTCCAACTCCTATGTTAAAATTTATTTCAAACGCAATTATACTTTATCATAACATCCGGCGCGTCACGGCTTCATTTGTAAATAAACAAAAACATCTGCTTATTTTTTGAGTTTCCGGATTATTCACACCCGATAACATAAATGTCATATAGCCGATATAGCCTGTAAACATCGAACGCACATAGAATAGTCGGGAAGAATGCATTTTCCTCAATAAAACAATAGGTGGGCGCGCAGTATGAAAGTTTTAATCGTCGAAGATAAAAATTTAGATCTTAAACTTTATACCGAGATTATGGAGCAATCCATGAATGGTCGTTTTATTCATCTGGTTAGCATCACTAAGGGTCACACGACGCCTTATCCACCAAGTTTATCACGCAGCAATTTATTGACCGCTTGAGGGTTTGCTTTGCCTTGGGTTTTTTGCATGACTTGGCCAACAAACCAGCCAATGGCTTTGCCGTTGCCTGCACGTACTTCGTCTGCTTGTTCTGGATTCTCAGCAATTGCTTGATCAACGGCGGCTTCAATGGCACCCGTGTCGGTGATTTGCTTCAAGCCTTTTTCTTCAACAATGGCGGCCGGGTCTTGACCAGTTGAGAACATAATTTCAAACACGTCCTTAGCAATCCGACCAGAAATTGTATCGTCTGCTAACAAATCTAAAAGATTGCCCAAGTTTTCCGCACTGACGGGGCTTTCCAAAATTCCTTTTTCAGCCCCTTTTAAAGCGCCGAACAAGTTACTAATAACCCAGTTGGCCGCAACTTTGGCGTCGCGGCCTTTGGCTACAATTTCAAAATAATCAGCAACTTCGCGCTCCGCCACCAACACATCGGCATCATAAGCCGACAATCCGTTGTCACTCATCAAGCGATGCTTTTTCGCGTCCGGTAATTCAGGCATCGTTGCTTTGATGTCGTCGACGTAACTTTGCGTCAATTCAATCGGCAACAAATCGGGACATGGGAAATAGCGGTAATCGTGGGCTTCTTCTTTTGAGCGCATGGACCGCGTTTCACCGGAATCGGGATCAAACAAACGGGTTTGCTGTTTAACTTCGCCGCCAGCTTCCCAAACCTCGACTTGGCGTTGGGCTTCAAATTCGATGGCTTGCATCATGAAGCGAACAGAGTTGACGTTTTTGGTTTCAGTCCGGGTCCATAGCTTGGTGTCGCCAACGGGGCGAACTGATACGTTCACATCTGCCCGCATGGAGCCTTCTTCCATGTTGCCATCACACGTTTCCAAATACCGCACAATAGAGCGCACCTTACGCACATAAGCACCGGCTTCTTCGGGGCTATGCATAGCAGGATGGGATACGATTTCCATCAAACACACACCAGCCCGGTTCAAATCGATGAATGTCCGGCGTGGGTCTTTGTCGTGAATCGATTTTCCAGCGTCTTGTTCCATGTGCAATCGCTCGATCCCAATTTCACGGGTCGAGCCGTCTTCCATATCTATGGTCAACAATCCTTCAACAACAATCGGGTGCAGGAATTGTGTAATCTGATACCCCTGTGGTAAATCGGCATAGAAATAGTTTTTACGCTCGAACACAGAATACATATTTATTTTCGCGTTCAATCCCAGCCCGGTTTTTACCGCTTGCGCAATGCAATGCTTGTTAATGACCGGAAGCATTCCCGGCATGGCCGCATCAATGAGCGAGACTTGGGTGTTGGGGTCAGATCCAAACGCTGTGGCGGAACCGGAAAACAGTTTCGAGTTGGAAATAACCTGAGCATGGATTTCAAGCCCAATGACTATTTCCCAATCGTGCTTATGACCTTTGATTATATAGCTCATCGGTTGATCTCCCAGCCCTTGGGTTGAGCCGTGAAGTTGGCTTGGCGCTCCAACACATCGGCAGCCCGGAACAAGGTTTGTTCATCAAACGGTTTGCTGATCAAATGTAATCCCAACGGTAAGCCATCATCACCCAACCCGCCCGGAACAGAAATACACGGCAAACCCGCCATGGATGCGGGAACGGTAAACACATCGTTCATATACATAACAATGGGATCATCCATCTTTTCGCCTATTGCAAACGCTGTGGAGGGAGCAGTGGGCGTTAATATCACATCCACATCTTGAAATGCCGTATTGAAATCTTCAGCAATCCGCGACCGCACTTGCTGGGCTTTAACGTAATAGGCATCGTAATACCCTGCTGATAAAACGTAAGCACCGATTAAAATGCGACGCTTTACTTCATCACCAAAGCCTTCACCCCGAGTATTTGCATACATCTCGTCCAAGCTATCGCCTTCTACACGAAGGCCATACCGAACGCCGTCATAGCGCGACAAATTGGATGACGCTTCTGCTGGGGCGATGATATAATAAGCGGGCAATGCGTATTTGGTATGGGGTAATGTAATGTCGATAATTTCAGCTCCGGCATCGCGGAGCATCTCAGCACCTTTTTTCCAGATCTCCGAAATTTCTTCCAGCGCACCATCGATCACATATTCTTTTGGAATACCAACTTTCAAGCCACGGACATCGCCAGTAATCGCCGCTTCGAAATCAGGAACCACCATAGGAACTGAAGTTGAATCTTTCACATCGTGCCCGGCCATGCCTTGAAGCATGATCGCTGCATCGCGAACAGTTTTGGTCATAGGGCCTGCTTGATCCAAACTGGATGCAAATGCAACCGTACCCCAACGCGAACACCGCCCATAGGTAGGCTTCATGCCTACAATGCCGCAAAACGATGCGGGTTGACGGATGGAGCCGCCGGTATCGGTACCAATCGCACCTAAGCTTAAATGCGCCGCCACAGCAGCAGCAGAACCACCAGATGACCCACCCGGGACCCGGTCTTTTCCGTCGTCCAATTTCCACGGGTTTTTTACAGGACCGTAATGCGATGTAACATTAGCTGAGCCCATGGCAAACTCATCTAGATTGGTTTTGCCAGTCATAACAGAACCCGCATTACGCAAGTTTTCGGTCACAGTCGATTCGTAAGGGGGCACAAACCCGTCCAAAATATGAGATGCGGCGGTGGTCAGAACGCCTTCGGTACAATACAAATCTTTAACTGCAATGGGGATGCCTTCAAGCGCCCCCCGGCTTTCCTTTTTGGCAATGCGCGCATCTGATTGGGCTGCGCGTTCTAATGATAATTCTGGGGTTTCGGTAATGAACGCGTTTAAATCTTGCGCTCCGTCCATGGCCTGAATGCAAGACGTGGTTAGCTCGACCGCGCTTAAATCACCTTTTGTAAGGGCATCGCGGGCATCGGCAATGGTTAATTCATTTGGTTTTGTCATTTTATTCGACCACTTTCGGAACAGCAAAATAAGGCGGCTCGCCACTGGGGGCATTCGCCAGCACCTTGTCTTCACAACCACCATCCGAAATGACGTCTTCACGCGACGGCATATCTATTTTGGTAACACTGGTCATGGGTGCGACCCCATCGGTATCGACTTCTGAAAGTTGTTCGATCCAACCGATGATCTGGTTCAGCTCATCAGCAAGGGGAGCCATTTTTTCTTCTTCTATTTTAATCCGAGCCAGATTTGCGATCCGGCGGACGGTATCTGTGTCCAGTGACATAAGTGGCCTCGTTTTTAGGCGGTTTAAAAAATAGTTTTGGAAGAGCGAATAGAATCGCCTAGCGATCAGAAAGTATCACCGCCGAGGGGCGGGTTTCAAGCGATCAAAGCTGAAAAATTATTGTTTCAATAGTTCAGCCCAAAGTAAATCATTCCAAGCTTCATGCGCCAAGCTGACAGCAGCCTTTAGTGCTTCAGAAACGGAAGCCACATCAACAACTTTTTTGGCGGGCGTACGCGCCAAGTGTTTTTGGCTCACTCCATCATAAGTCAGTTGATCTTTTTTGGTATTGTACAAAAAGTTAGTCGATAAAACCTCTTCCATATTTATAGAAATATCAAAAACATCGATAGTTATTTGATGCAGGGCGCTTCTTTTCGAGTTATAAGCCCCTTCGGTTAAAAACATCAGCGTTGAAAAATCAGCTGATCTGCCTTTTTGGCTACAGTGCCAATCAATCTCATAGTCACCAATTTGAAAGATCTGGCCCTCGGCAACACTTTTTCCGACAAACCGAATTATATAGGCGCATTTTGGCAGTTTTTTTCCAGACACAGTGCCCTGTAATTCCTCCTTAAGCGCACTTTCAATAACCGGATATAATACGGGTTCGTAAACAAATCCAACGTCTTTACCGTCATCTCGATAAGCGACCCATCCACCTTTGGCTCGGCCCACAGTGAATATGCGCAATCCCTGTTTCAATTTACCTACCTTTTTAGACCCAGTTTTAGGCTTCGCTCGAATGTTGACATCTTTACGGACCATATATGCCCTGTTGAGCGGTGTAATCTCTGACCCCATAAACTGGACTTTTGTAGATGCCATTTTGGTCTTTTGAGCATTTACAGCTGGCGACATCCCGCTTAAAGAATAGGCACACAACAGGCAAGCAAACAGAAATTTTGGCTTAATTAACCGTCCCATTTTCATATTCATATCTGTTCTCATGTTTGTAATGTCAACGACACTACTCCAAATTCCTTTCCAATTCATTGATAACATGGATATTCTTACTAATGCCAATCGTAGAACTACAATCTATAAAATCTCATTTAAGCAAAAATCAATGCCTGCTTGGCCTAGATTTGGGCAGCAAGACCATAGGTTTGGCCGTGTCTGACCCGTCATTTATGATTGCCAGCCCAATTGAAACAATTAAACGGACAAAGTTTACAGCTGACGCAAACCGACTGATGGAAATACACAAAGACCGGCAGATCGGTGGATGGGTTTTAGGCTTGCCGGTTGAAATGGATGGAAACGAAGGTCCTAGATGTCAATCAACACGACAGTTTGCTGAAAATTTTATAGGATTATCAGAACTTCCCATCTCCTTTTGGGACGAGCGATTAAGTTCGTCTGCAGTTAACCGGTTTTTGATTAGCGAAGCCGATATGACCCGGAAACGTCGTGGCCAAGTGGTCGACAAAATGGCCGCCGGGTATATTTTACAAGGGGCCCTCGATTCCTTCGGATTAGGCTCCCTGTAACCTCAACAACAAAGCTATTGTTTTCTTTCCCTTATTCACACCCACGCCAGGGTTCCGTGAACATAAAACATCTGCCTAATTTACACTTAGTAAAATTATACTTACATAAATACTTTTTATAAAGTGGTGTATCACACGAAATACACTCTCATTAAAATTGTAGCACATTTATGTCCATGCAGCGTTAAAAACCACATAAATTAGATCGATGAGATGCAGGAGCGATTATGACAGGACACATAAATCATTTTACGGTATCTCAGTTCATTGCTGATTTAGAGGATAAAATTCGTGAATTTGGCATATACTTGTAACTCAGAAACGATTTTGGTTACTTATTACGATTATCAGAAAAATTAGAGGACAAACCCTATCCAACCGCCATGCTTAATCCGCTACATCACCAAATTAGCCCTGAAAATAGATTTTGGATATAAAGGCATCAACGATGATGGGGAAGTTGATAACGTACACGCCGTCAGGTACGACGATTTAACAGTAACTAATTTAGCCTGCAAATGTGAAAACTTATCCTCGTTTTATTTTGATCGAGAAATTAGCTTTAAAGATGCTGAATGGTGCAAATAATACGCACCTATTACCAAACAAATCACCAGCCCTTCCTGTTACCATGGGGAATTGTGGTTACGAAAAGGCGTTGGTGAAAACGACACACGGTTTCGGGGAAAAGGGCTATCCAAATTGTTAACACGCTTAGGTTTAGCAATTGCCCTTCTGAAATGGGACCCCAATTATATAAATGGATATGTTTACCCAGCCCTTATCTTTAATGGGATGACGAATTATAGGTATTCGCATTTTCATTCAACCAAGCGAATTACATTTAAACCGCCAAGCAGAGAGAAAAATTTGGATGTGTGGATTATCTGGATGGCCTGACAAGATTTGATAGAACTTGTATCAAGCCTATAAGAACGGGATGTCGTTGTCGCGGATGAGATCAGCCAAATCCCTCATAATAGGGGTACCACCGTCCAAATCATCGCAGAATAAAACCGCTGGCATGAAGCCCACATGGGCTCGTTGCTTAGTCGGTTTACGGCCGCACTAATATGATCAAACCGCGGTTTTTTACGTTCGATGACCCTTCCGTACTGCTGCGATGTGCGGGCAGAAAATAGATCCCCGGCGTTTCATTTTCGTAATAAGAACCATTAGCTGTTCGGGCCCACGTTCCCCCATAGACACCCGCATTAGCTGACAAATGCCCAGCACTTTTATTCAAGAAGTTATTTTCAATTTCACAAGGGTTATAAATCTGTAAATATAGCATTAATTAGATAAACTCAGGATCGGTGAGAACACCATTGGTTCTCTCGAAAACGCGCATTCCGAACTAGATAAGTCCCGTCGTTTGGGAATATTTTTCGAGCGCGACGGATTTAATAAAATAGCTATCGATCTAGGGAACACGGCTAAATCCCATGAGTTACTGCGTGCGTTCTGTTGCCAAAGGCGAATCAGCAAAGAACTTGCCGCTCGATCCGCCGATAAAATAATGTATCAGGACAGAAAACCCACGACAGACATGATATAAATAGTCAGACACAGCGTCTAACGTATCAATGCTAACAGAATGCAAATTCAAGAGGACGATGACTTTC
Organism: Rhodospirillales bacterium; assembly: GCA_028825025.1. Taxonomy (GTDB): domain Bacteria; phylum Pseudomonadota; class Alphaproteobacteria; order Rhodospirillales; family Casp-alpha2; genus JABMNT01. The sequence goes on from JAPKAX010000093.1 coordinate 10,708, forward strand.
TTTAAGTCAAAATCATTTGAAATGCGTACCATCCCCATAAGACTGTAAGCAATTTGTCTTTCTTTGATAGAGATATCGAAGTTTTGATTTGAAAAACTGTTCGGTAAACTGGGGGCCAATTTATTCCAAAGCAACCATCGCCTAGCCAATAGACGCCACTACCCTAAGGACCAACCCTTGGCGGAGATGGCTATACTCGCCCTTAATCTCTATTGTGCTTTGATATATGCTAGTTTTTCCTATTTAAAACCAAAATTAACTGGCTTTAGAAAAGGCCTTAATCAATCCAAAAACTTTATCTTTAACATCACTATCGGGCATTTCGTCGAGCATACGCGCAACACGAATGGTACGATCAGGCAAAGATCCGTCATCAGCACCTTCAACTGCCTCAGAAATATGACTATCGTCCAAACCTTCATAGAAGTAGACGATCGGCAGGCCAAGAACACGCGCAATAGACCACAAGCGAGAAGAGCTTACCCGGTTCGTGCCATTTTCGTATTTTTGAACTTGTTGGAAACTAATACTAAGTTTTTGTGCAAGACCGTCTTGTGTCAAATTTTCAACAAGGCGAGCCTGACGTAAACGACGACCTATTTCAGCGTCTAAATGATTAGTGACACGCATGACTACTCCTTAATTTTTAACATCATCTAAATATACACTATTAATCACCGCATACAACTATGCCTATAGCCCTATGGCCAACATACTATTGCAGTAGAAATGGCGCGATATTGAAGAATTCAATTCAACTAAGCCGAACCTTTTAGTCATAATTAAGCAGTTTTATCAATTCTCCACCGTGACGCAAAAACAGCCGATTCGCTTCATCATCAAAGGTGGTTTCCCAGACACCGTGTTCCACATCCAACGGAGAGATGTCCCAAGCCATATCCGCACAGTTCTGAGCTATTTTTTGGGTGCTAGAGACCACCGAAAAGTCAAGCAGGGCCGCTACAACCTTGCTTGGATTTGCTGTGATATCTGAGCTTTGAATTTCCAAGTACCGGGCCTGGTTTTTCCAGCCAAACTTTCTTCCTGCCCCGATGCTTCGGCTCCACGTTTGTGCAAATTTTTCGGCAAAGCTTGCAAAATTTGGAAACTTCTTAGGGAAATCTCCCCGGCTTATGCCTAAATTAAATTCCCACGCAGAAACAGCTTCATCGCGCCCATCACGCACCACATGAATAACGCAAGCGCTGGGTAACACCCGCAATAAGAGGTCTAAATTCAAAACATGTTCTGATGTTTTTTAGACAA
>JAPKAX010000094.1 GCA_028825025.1 Rhodospirillales bacterium
GCCGGCAATACACTCCCTTATCGCAACATGCTAAGTGAATCAGGTGGAAAATGGAATGCCACAGTTAGAGCATAGGAATTTGCAGACGCCAATCCGATCGTCAGAATTGTAAATAATTTACGCAATACCTCCTCCGCAACTTTGGAATCCATATCCGATACAAAAAAACCACACTATCACGGGCATCGGGGGCTATTACGCAAATAGTTTTACAATGCAGGCGCTGATACCCTTCCCGATTATGTATTGCTTGAATTGCTACTTTTTCAATGCATTCCGCGGATTGATGTAAAACCAATTGCCAAACAGCTCATTGAACATTTTGGCAGTTTAGGCGGTGTGATCGGGGCAGACATTAATCGCTTGGCTGAGTTTGATAAATTACATTTTTCGACGCTTGTACACTTAAAAGCATTACATGAATTGTTGCGACGCATTGCGCGCGCAGAAATAGCAAACTAACCGGTTCTGGTTACAACAATCAATAAATACCTTTAGATAAATTTCTTAAGCCAAAAAGCCATTCAGGCGTAATTCGAGCTGCTGTATACTCAACCATTTCTTTGTGGTGGTTTTCAAAAAGGAAAGTTTAGCTATTATTGCGCTTAATAATGTGCGGCATGAACGCTAACATAATTTACTCAAGGAATACTTCTGATGACTGCGACACGCGTCTTTTTACCTTTTGCTTTTGGTTATTTTTTGTCTTATTTAGTTCGTGTTGTAAATGCTGTCATCGGTCCAGATCTTGTTGATGAGCTTCAATTTGATGCTTCTGAATTAGGCCTATTAACCAGTGCTTATTTTTTAGCCTTTGCATTATTCCAACTTCCATTGGGTATTTTACTAGACCGATACGGCCCACGGCGCACAGAAGCATCTCTTTTGATTGTTGCAGCATGCGGTGCGTTTGTCTTTGCCTTAGCAGAAACCCTTTCTGGCCTTCTTGTTGGGCGGGCTCTAATTGGTTTAGGCGTTTCAGCATGCTTAATGGCGGCGCTAAAATCCTATGGGATGTGGTTCGAAAAAGATAAAATCCCAATGGTAAATGGCTTACACATGGCCGCTGGTGGGTTTGGGGCTTTGATGGGTACACTCCCCATTGAATACGCGCTGCAAATTACCGATTGGCGTGGTATTCTTATTGGCATTGGATGTTTTGCCCTTAGCGCATCGATTGCGATTTTTTTTGTTGTCCCCAAAGGGCACGGCTCAGAAACCAGTACCGATTCATTGCGCAGTCAAATATCAGCGCTTTCGCAAATATATAAAAGTCCGGCGTTCTGGCGAGTTGTCCCCATTTGTGTTGCCACACAAAGTGCATTTTTATCGATCCAAACTCTATGGGTCGGCCCTTGGCTTTCAGATGTGGCAGGGCTTAACCGTGATGCGGTTGCAAATCATTTATTTCTAATCGCCTGCGCGATGGTTTTAGGATTTATTGGATTAGGCAGTATTGCCTCCCGCTTGGGTAAAATGGGCGTCAGCACAATGAGCTTTGCAATTACCGGAATGGGATTGTTTGTTTTGATGCAAGTTGGCCTTGTTTTGCAATGGACAGATTTCACCCTGCCACTTTGGCTCATATTTGGCTTTTTAGGGACGACGGGCATTCTCCCGTTTGCCGTTCTTCCTCGTCGTTTTCCACCTGAATTGGCGGGCCGGGTCATCACCAGCGTAAACCTTTTAATCTTTTTGACCGCATTTGTGGCTCAATGGGGTATCGGGGCTATTATCAACATGTGGCCAAAAACAGAGGCTGGAGGTTACGCCGTTGAAGGCTACCAAGTGGCATTTGCGGTTACGTTTGGGATGCAGCTTTTAGGTCTTATTTGGTATGTTGTTTATCGACGCGATGCCACGCATGCTTCATAGCCGATGGTTTACTTATCAGTGACAGAGGCCTATAAAATCGCTTAATTTTTCTGTCTTTCTTGAAAGTCTAAAATCATGATCCCTCGTTATTCTCGTCCGCAAATGACCGACATTTGGGAAGCTTCCAACAAGTTTCGCATTTGGTATCAAATCGAAGCCCATGCCTGCGATGCATTAGCTAAAATTGATATCATTCCCGCCGATGCGGCCAAAGCCGTATGGGAAAATGGCAACAAGCCATATACCGGTGAGCGGATTGCACGGATTGACGAAATTGAGCGCGAAACCAAGCACGACGTGATCGCCTTTTTAACTGAGCTGTCCGAGCACATTGGTGAAAACTCGCGCTTTGTTCACCAAGGCATGACATCTTCAGATGTTTTAGATACCTGTTTAGCCGTGCAAATGAAACAAGCTGCTGATTTGTTACTTGAAGATTTAGATCGTGTATTAGCCGCTCTTAAAACCCGTGCACAAGAGACTAAAATGATGCCCTGCATCGGTCGGTCCCATGGCATCCATGCGGAACCAACAACCATGGGCCTCAAATTTGCACGCTTTTATGCAGAATTTAAGCGCAACAAAGATCGCTTGATTTTTGCCCAAACCGACATTGCAACATGCGCTATTTCTGGAGCTGTTGGAACGTTTGCAAACATCGACCCCAGCGTTGAAGAATATGTTGCAGAACAATTAGGGCTCACAGCTGAGCCGGTTTCAACCCAAGTTATCCCCCGCGATCGCCATGCTGCCTTTTTCGCGACCCTTGGTGTGATTGCTGGGTCTGTTGAAAATTTGGCAACTGAAATCCGTCATATGCAAAGAACCGAAGTTCGAGAAGCTCAGGAATATTTTGCCCCCGGTCAAAAGGGCAGTTCTGCCATGCCTCACAAACGGAATCCAATTTTGACTGAAAACTTAACCGGTCTTGCCCGTATTGTCCGCTCTGCCGTTGTCCCTGCCTTAGAAAACATGACGCTATGGCACGAGCGCGATATTTCACATTCGTCTGTTGAGCGGATGATTGCGCCAGATTCGACAATTACCCTCGATTTTGCCTTAAATCGCCTAGCCAGTGTTGTTGAAAAATTAGTCGTTTATCCAGAAAACATGATGCGTCAATTGAACGAATTTGGTGGCATCCACGATGCCCAGCGCATCCTTTTGTTTTTAACTCAAAACGACGTTAGCCGAGAAGATGCATACAGAATAGTCCAACGCAACGCCATGCGAGTATGGAAAAGTTTTGGCATTGACCCCGATAATCCCAACAGCACTCCGGCGCTTAATGCCACAGAAAAGGAAGCAGCAGAACACGATAACCGCCTATTATTCTTCCTATCAAAGGACGAAGGATTGATGAAGGTTTTGGACGTGAACAAACTTGCTGATCTTTTGAACGAAGATTCAATTTCTTATCACAGCAAAAACGTCGATATAATTTTTAACCGTGTATTTGGAGACGCTTGAAATGACTGATTTGATTAATCCGTTAAAACAAAAATTGGCCGCAGGTAAACCGCTCATAGGAAGTATTTTGACGGCACCAAGTCCACAGCTCATGCGGATGTTTGCAGAATGCGGGTTTGACTGGTTGGCCATTGATCTAGAACACGGCCCGATTGGCGCGGAATCTACAGCGGCCATGGTCAATGCGACTTTAACTACGAATTGTGTACCCCTAGCCCGGCTTCCATCCAGTGAAAAATGGATGGCGAAAATTGCTCTAGATGCGGGCTGTCTTGGGTTGTTTTTCCCGCTTGTGATGGATGGCCCCGAAGCTGATATGGCAATAAAATCCGCCACCTATCCGCCGACAGGGAACAGGGGTTTTGGCCCATTTCATGCGCGCTATCGGTGGAACCAGACACTGACCGAATATGCTTTAAATGCAGATGATGCTATTTTAAAAATCATCATGATCGAACATATTGATGCGGTGATCAAGATTGATGAAATTCTGGAAGTACCAGGCATCGACATGATCTTTATTGCGCCTTATGACTTATCACAAAGTCTAGGTATTCCGGGCCAATTCGATCACCCTAAATTCATAGAAACCGCCATGCGAGCAGAATTGGCCGTGCAAAAGGCTGGAATTGAATTAGGAACATTTGTCCCCTCAGTTGATAAAGGGCGCGAATATTTGGATCGTGGCTACAAACTTCTGATGTTTGCTTATGACGGTATGTTAATCGAAAACGCAATTACGCCTATGGTTCAGAATTTACAAAGCTAGCCTAAAATCATTTCACAAAATAAAAAAAGCCCGGCAATTAACAGCCAAACTTTTTATTTTTGCGTCTAAAGCTCTCGAATAAGCTTATTTACTAGATTGAGTTTGCTCAACAGCAACGCCTTCAAACTCAGACATTTTAGCCCGAACGTCGGCTTCGGTAATATCAGAACCTTTCTTTTCGATGTCAGCCAGTACTTTGCGAACAACATCTTCTTGTCCGGGCTCATCTAAATCAGAAATAACGACTTCTTTGGCATATTCAGCAACCGCATCGCCGGTTAAACCAAACTGAAATGCCAACCACTCGCCTAATAAATTATTGCGCCGTGCATCCATTTTAAAACGATTTTCTTCGTCTAGTTTATATTTGGCTTCAAAGCCCTTTTCACGATCACTAAATGCATCAGCCATTATATGCTCCATAAATTTGAATATTGACCACCTGAGTGGAAAATCATGTCCTTTATGTATCGTTGTTTGATGGCAATCGCAACCGTACAGACTATTTTTTTAAGGGCTGGCAACTCCTGCCAAACGCGACTAATTTTTTCAGTATGTGTACTGTTGTTTTACTACGCCGCCCAGAACATGAATGGCCGCTTATTTTAGCCGCTAATCGTGATGAATTGAAAACCCGACCCTGGCTGCCACCCGCGCGTCATTGGCCTGAGCGTGACCACGTAACAGCAGGTATTGATGAGCTGGCAGGGGGGACATGGTTAGCGCTGAATGATGATGGCGTTTGTACGGCTATTCTAAACCGTCCTCATTCCCTTGGTCCTGCAGATGGCAAACGAAGCCGGGGGGAGTTGCCGTTGGAAGCTGTTGACCATGCCGAAGCCAGTGAAGCGGCTAAAGCATTGTCCGCCTTAGATCCGTTTAGCTATAAAAGTTTCAACTTAATCATCGCTGATGCTCAAAACGCCTACTGGTTACGCTCAACAGGTGAAAAAGACAGCCGGGTCGTCGTCACCAAAATCCCCATCGGCATTTCCATGATCACCGCCCAAGACCTAAATGACCCCATATCCCCCCGCATCAAAAAACACCGTTCCCGGTTTCAAAATGCGCCTGCCCCTGACCCAGAAACTGATAGCTGGTTTGCGTGGCAAGCTTTGATGGCAACAAAAAGTGACAAAACAGACGCCGCAGATATATCAGGCATGAACATTACCCGAATGGGTGAATTCGGCACCGTATCGTCAACACTGATAGCCCTGCCCCGCAAAGACCGCTTTGGCATTAAATCTAAATGGGTGTTTTGCGCAGGTCGACCTGACCAAGAACCCTATGCACCTATAGACCTGTAACCGATTAAAAGCGGCTGTTTATATGACCAAATTAAATGCGAATGAATAGCTTCCTTATTCTGATTATTTAGAATATCACCCAGTAGAAATGGAAGCCCAGGCCAAACCCTTGAAGATAATTTGGCAAAACGCCGGACCATCCGTGATTATAAAACAAACCGATCCCTGATGAGGTTATCCGTTCCTGCCTTCGTCCAGGGGGGGGTGCGCCGTCTGGGGCTAATATGCAGCCATGGCATTTTTGTATTATTTCAAGTGTTGATAAAAAACATGAAAGTCGTTTGGCAACAGAAACAGAAGAACACGAATTTTATTCAGAAAAAGCACCGGCTGAATGGTTAGACGCCCTAGCTCCTTTAGGAACCGATGCAAATAAATTCTTTTTAGAATGTGCTACACTTATTGCCATTTTTAGTGAACGCTTTGGCACATTTACCAATGGTCGCCGGGTTAAACACTATTACGTCCCAGAATCAGTCGATATAGTCACCGAATTTCTAATTGAGGCCCTGCATAACGCCGGGCAGGCAACGCTTACGCACACACCAAGCCTATGAATTTCTCAAATCAGATTTGTGATCGCCCCGATAATGAAGAGCCGCATCTATTTTTGGTATGCGGATATCCAACATCAGATGCCAAAATACCGGCAGCGGGTGCGCGCAAAAAGAGCCTTTATGACATATCCAGCTGGATTTAAAGCCATCGGGATATCGTCACTGTGATTGTTTTTGCCCGGCAAACCTGATATAGGAAAATCTAGATTCATAGGCGCATTGCATTACGCACAAGCGCTCCATTTAGGCACAAGCAAATGTCGAGACGCAGACAGATTTACGAAGGCCGAGGCAAAGTCCTATTTGAAGGGCCCGAGCCCGGAACTTTGGTTCAGCATTTTAAAGATGATGCCTATTCAGGCCGCAACTCAAAACGCGGGACGATTACCGGAAAAGGGGTATTAAACAACCGTATTTCCGAATATTTAATGCAGCGCCTAAACAACATTGGTGTGCCCACGCATTTTATGCGCCGCTTAAACATGCGTGAACAATTGGTTCGTGAAGTCGAGATTATCCCGATCACCGTTGTTACCCGAAACGTTGTCGCAGGCTCGCTAGCTGAACGCTTCAAATTAGAAGAAGGTTCATCATTGCCCCGATCTGTCGTTGAGTTTTATTATAAATCAACAGATTTGGGTTACCCGATGGTAACGGAAGAACACATTACCGCCTTCGGCTGGGCCCACCCTCACGAATTAGATGAAATTATTTCCTTATCTTTGCGGGTGAACGATTTTTTAAGCGGCCTATTTTTAGGAGTTGGGCTTCGGTTAATCGATTTCAAATTGGAATTTGGCCGGGTTTGGGAAAACGAGACAATGCGAATTATTTTAGCCGATGAAATTAGCCCTGATAATTGCCGCTTGTGGGATTCGAAAACCAATGAACGTATGGATAAAGATCGGTTCCGCCGTGATTTAGGGAAAGTTGAAGAAGCCTATCAAGAGGTCGCACGTCGGCTTGGTATTTTACCCGAAGGTGGCCCGCGCGACATGCAAGCTCCTGAAGCAATGCAAAAAATAATCAAAGAATGAGGATATAAAGTGAAAGCCCGCATCCACGTTACATTGAAAAATGGTGTTTTAGACCCCCAAGGTAAAGCTGTTGAGCACGCATTAGGGTCCTTAGGTTTTGGCGGCGTCGATAACGTTCGCCAAGGCAAATTTATAGAACTTGATTTGACCGAAACTGACCCAGCGAAAGCTGAAGCGAAAGCCAATGACATGTGCGAAAAACTTCTCGCGAACACTGTGATAGAGAATTACTCGGTCGAAATCATTTGACATCGGGATCACAAATATGAAAGCCGCAGTCATTGTATTTCCTGGGTCCAATTGCGACCGTGATATTCAAGTTAGTTTACGCAAATCCATGGGAGCTGAGCCGTTAATGGTTTGGCATGGTGATAGCAGTTTTGACGATGTTGACTTAATCGCGGTTCCGGGTGGATTTTCGTATGGAGATTACTTGCGCGCCGGAGCTATGGCTGCCAAATCACCAGTGATGCGCGAAATTATTGCCCGCGCGAATAAAGGTGTGCCCGTATTAGGTATTTGCAACGGCTTTCAAATCTTGACGGAAAGTGGGATGTTACCTGGCGCTTTAATGCGTAATGCGGCCCTAAAATACGTTTGCAGAGATATTAACTTACGAGTTGAAGCCAACGATACCGCATTTACACAAGGCTATAGTGTGGGAGATGTTTTGCGTATCCCCATTGCACACCACGACGGCAATTATTATGCGGATGCAGATACGTTAAGTGAGTTAGAGGACTATAACCGAATCGCCTTTCGCTATACCGATGCATCAGGCAATCAAGCCGTTGACGCGAACCCCAATGGTTCACAAAACGATATTGCTGGAATCTTAAATAAAAATCGCAACGTTCTTGGTATGATGCCGCATCCCGAACGCTTGGCTGATGCTGAGTTGGGTGGTGAAGATGGCAAAAGAATGTTTGACGGGCTTGTTGCTGCACTGGGTTAAACAGCTCATTGCAATACAATCTTATTTGCGAATAGTTTCATTTTTTTTAATCGCTAAGAGCAGAGCACTTATATGTTTGAAATTACCCAAGAAGTTATCGCATCCCACGGTTTCACAACTGAAGAATACAACAAGGTCTTAGACATTATGGGGCGCGAGCCCAATATGACGGAACTTGGTATATTTTCCGTTATGTGGTCGGAGCATTGCTCATATAAATCTTCAAAAAAATGGCTCAAAACCTTACCAACGGAAGCCCCTTGGGTGATCTGTGGACCAGGGGAGAACGCCGGCATTATTGACATTGGAGATGGCCAAGCCGCCATTTTCAAAATGGAAAGCCATAACCATCCGTCTTACATCGAACCTTATCAAGGCGCTGCGACCGGTGTTGGTGGTATTTTACGTGATGTGTTTACCATGGGAGCCCGGCCTGTTGCCAATTTGAACGCGCTCCGCTTTGGAAACCCAGACCACCCCAAAACCCGTCATTTAATATCTGGCGTTGTTTCAGGTGTTGGCGGATACGGTAATTGCGTTGGTGTTCCAACCGTTGGTGGTGAATGTGAATTCCACGACAGCTACAACGGCAATAACTTAGTTAATGCCATGACCGTTGGTATTGCAGATCAAGATAAGATTTTTTACTCAGCCGCGACCGGTGCTGGAAACCCAATCGTCTATGTCGGTTCTAAAACTGGCCGTGACGGTATTCATGGCGCAACGATGGCATCAACCGAATTCACCGAAAATTCAGAAGCCAAACGCCCAACCGTTCAAGTCGGGGACCCGTTTACAGAAAAACTGCTGATCGAAGCATGCTTAGAATTAATGCAAACAGATTGCATCATCGGCATTCAAGATATGGGTGCTGCTGGATTAACGTCGTCTAGTTTCGAAATGGCGTCAAAAGGGGGCGTTGGCGTCGAGTTGGATTTGGACAAAATTCCGCAACGCGAAGAAAACATGACGGCGTACGAGATGATGTTGTCAGAAAGCCAGGAACGCATGTTAATGGTTCTGCGCCCGGGTACAGAAGCCAAAGCCGAAGCGATTTTCAAGAAATGGGAATTAGACTTTTCCGTTTGCGGCGAGTTAACAGAAACCGGCCATATGGTGCTTCGCCATAAAGGCGAAATTGTTGCAGATTTGCCAATTGATCCTCTTGCCGCTGCCAGCCCAGAATATGATCGCCCGTGGATACCAACGCCGAAGCCCGCAACACTTGATATGGCTTCATCCCCGGCCCCAGAAGACCCAATGGCGACTTTGCTTCATATGATGGGAACACCGGCTTTGGCGTCTAAGCGCTGGATTTGGGAACAATATGACCACATGGTTATGGGTGACACCTTAGGCCATGGCCGCCCCGGTGGCGACGCGGCTTTGGTTCGTGTCCATGGCACAAAAAAAGCCTTAGCTATGACATCTGATTGTACGCCCCGTTATTGTTTTGCAGACCCCGTTGAGGGTGGAAAGCAGGTTGTCGCAGAAACATGGCGCAATATTTCAGCAACAGGGGCAACGCCCCTTGCAATTACGGATAACATGAATTTTGGGAACCCTGAGAAACCTGAAATCATGGGGCAATTTGTTGGCGTATGCGAAGGCATGAGCGCGGCTTGTATTGCACTTGATTACCCTGTCGTTTCCGGTAACGTTTCCCTTTACAATGAAACCAACGGCCAAGGAATTCATCCAACCCCGACAATAGGTGGTGTTGGATTGATCCAAGATGCAGCGCAATCCGTTGGAATTGCATTCACTGCCGATGACCAAGACATAGTGTTAATTGGTGAGACCAAAGGACATTTAGGCTGCTCACTTTATTTAGATTTGATTGAAGGCCGTAGCGATGGCACCCCTCCTCCCGTTGATTTGAGTGTTGAGCGTAAGAATGGTGAATTTATCCGATCAGAGATTTTGGCCGGCTCAATCAACGCCTGCCACGATCTATCTGACGGTGGAGTGCTGGTCGCACTAACCGAAATGGCTCTGGCTGGGAACATAGGTGCTATTGTCGACACGCCCGAAATCAATATCCCATTCCATGCTTGGGCATTTGGTGAAGACCAAGCCCGCTACTTGGTAACGACATCAAATGCAAAAGAGTTAATCGTTCGTGCAAACCAAGCAGGCGTGTTCGCTCAGGTTCTGGGTAGGACGGGAGGCACTGATCTTAATCTTTCCGCAGTTGGGTCGTTAGAGGTCGACAAAATAAAGCAAGCCAATGAAGAATGGATGCCTAAATATATGAGCTAATCTCCTTCCTTTATTAACCTTTTAAAGTTAAACATCGACGAATTAGTACTGGTGTAAATGGTCCGAAATTAGTTAATTCTATTGCGCACATGATCATACCGGAGAGAATTTTGAACGATAGCATGATTGATATCGTAAAAATAAATAAGTCCAAGTGGCCAAGAACAACAGATGGAACAATTGACTGGGAAGGGGATGTTTAAACCCCTAATATTCAGCATTCAAGTGTCGCTGAAATATGGAGAATACTAACAAAATTTTCCGAAAATTTTGAGCCGCCACTCGAAGAGGACAAGTTATTGTTGATGAACATGTTTGCCAAAACATCTGGCGGGCTCCGAAATCAAACAGCCACTTTGCACCAAATTGCCCAACGGTCTGAACAACCAGGCAAAGCTTTTGATAAGTACTCGCCAGGCAAAGAATTACAATTACCGCTTCTTGCTGTTTCCCAACAACCAGACCTATTTTTGGGCATAGATTCATTTTTGTAAGATATGTTGCGTGGCGTAAAAAAAACGCAGATACCCATTATTAGCTCGCTACCCTTACGATTTTCTATAAATTCATCAAATTCTATAAAGGGATGAGAAATCTGCATAAAACCCTACTTTTTCAAGGGTTGACCAATGAGCTGGAAACAGCCATATCCTAACTCTAAACAGTTGTTCAATAATAAAAAATAACGAACAAAACAAAGATATAAAAAGGATCCGCTCCTCATGGCAATGGACGCAGTTGAAATTGAGACCTTGATAAAAAAAAGCTTGCCCGATGCACAAGTGACAATTGAAGACTTGCGTGGTGACGGTGATCACTATGCAGCTTATGTCACTTCGGCTGAGTTTGAAGGTAAATCGCGGGTCCAGCAACACCAATTGGTCTATGCAGCCCTTAAAGGCCGCATGGGAAATGAACTTCACGCTCTGGCACTACAAACCAGCGCTCCAAAAACCGACTAATATATAGTGATATAAGGAATTTATTATGAGTGACAATCCAGTATTTGACCGCATTCAATCCGAAATAGACACAAACGATGTTGTTTTGTTTATGAAAGGCTCGCCTATGTTTCCGCAATGCGGCTTTTCTGCTGCCGTAACTCAAGCGTTAACAACTTTGGAAGTTAAGTTCAAAGGCGTCGATGTTATGGAAGATGGCGATATCCGCAATGGCATCAAAGACTTCACAAACTGGCCAACAATCCCTCAGCTTTATGTAAAAGGTGAGTTTGTTGGTGGTTGCGATATCATACGCGAAATGTACGAAGCTGGTGAGCTACAAACATTATTCAAAGAAAAAGGCGTAGAAACCGCAGCTTAGGTTTTCGCTAAAGAATAAAAAAAGGGTCACCATTTGGTGGCCTTTTTTTGGGGTAATTCTTTTGATTTCGAGCAAGTCAAATAAGTATTACACATCTTAGTTTTCAGTATAATCAAAATTGAAAATAGATATTGTGTGATTTAGATTGTTATCTCGATCGAACAAAGGGACAAATGCCGCCTCAACCCACAGCAATCAGTAGCTCCTTAAATCCCACCTCAAATACCTTCGTTACTGTTCCATCTGCACGTCCAAATAAATACGTATCGCTTTCCCATATGTTAGATCCTTCATTGTAAGCA
>JAPKAX010000095.1 GCA_028825025.1 Rhodospirillales bacterium
TCGTTAGTCATGACCAGGAAATCACGGCCAGAGCTCATTAATTTCATGTAATTCTGTTTTTCCTGAAGGTCGTGAACACAAAAAGATAAACGCAAGGGCAAGCTGAGCATATTCGATCATTGTTTTTGCCGTTGATGTGGCTTTCTGGAAAAACCCTTTCGAGCGGAGCGCTTTTCCCCTCTGTCGTTGTTGAAAAGCCTTGAAAACCTCTTGAGTTCTTGAGACTTTCGGCCTATCCAGAGGGGAAAATCACTTCCGCAGAATGGATGAAATTAATGACTTCTGACCCTAAGGTGAGATAATGCTGAAACCAATCCCTATAAAGATCAATGAAATATACGTTCCAGCAAAATGGCGTAAAACGCTTGATGCTGAAAAAGTCGAAAGGTTGGCGGAAAGTATTATGAATGAGGGGCACAAAACCCCTATCCAATTGCGCAAAGGCGAGGGGCGGTATGTTCTGATTTCAGGGTTCCATCGCTTAGAGGCACTTAAAGCGTTGGGTGAAGAAAGCATTGCCTCAATTATTGTCGGCTCAAAAAAGTTTTGAGTATCGCTCTCTAATTTTAGTCCGCAGCACCTGCATGACTTAAAACGGCGTGCAATAATACGTTCGTACCCGCAGCGCAGTCTTCTGGTATGGCATTTTCAACTTCGTTATGGCTAATGCCATCTTCGCATGGGATAAAAATCATCGCTGATGGAGCAATGCCTGCCATGTGAACTGCATCATGGCCCGCCCCGGAGCAAATATCGCGATAGGAATAGTTGGATATTTGAGCACCTTCACGAACCGCTTCAACACATGTTTTATCAAAAGGCGTTGGAGCAAATTGCCAGAAATCCATCACCTCGATCTCAACATGATCTTCGGATTCTGTCTTGGCACAGAAGGCTTTTAGCTCTTTATCCATTTCCATTAACACATCTGAATTGGGATGCCTGAAATCGATTGTTAAAAAGACATGGCCAGGTATCACATTCCGTGAATTGGGGCTGGAAATGATTTGACCAACCGTTGCACAGGCAAATGGCGGGTGGGCATGTCCGATGCTATTTACTTTTTGAATGATTTTGGAAGCTGTAACCAAGGCATCTTTACGGATTGGCATTGGGGTAGGTCCAGCATGTGATTCTTGCCCAGTTATATTTAATTCATACCAACGTTGGCCTTGTGCGTCGGTAACAACGCCAATGGTTTTTTCTTCAGCTTCTAGAATAGGGCCTTGTTCAATATGCAGCTCGAAATAAGCTCCAATGTCACGACCGCCAACAGGGGCTGTGCCTGCGAACCCAGTCCGTTTCAACTCATCACCAAAAGATTTTCCATCGCCATCTTCTTTAGCCATGACTTCAGCTTGATCGAAAATGCCTGCAAAAACGCCACTACCCATCATTGCTGGTGAATAGCGCGAGCCTTCTTCGTTGGTCCAGTTAACTACTTCTATTGGGGCATTGGTTTCTACCGCGTTATCGTTCAAAGTGCGTATCACCTCAAGCCCGGCCATAACACCTAATACACCATCGAACCGTCCGCCGGTGGGTTGCGTATCTAAGTGGCTGCCAAACACAATGGGGGGCAAGCTGTCATCGCGGCCTGCTCGCCGGGCAAAAATATTGCCAACACCATCAACGCTGACGGTGCAACCCGCATCTTCACACCATTTGATAAATAAGTTTCGGCATTCTGCATCCAAATCGGTCAACGCCAAGCGGCAGTTTCCGCCTTTTTTCGTGGCCCCAATTTTAGCCATTTCCATTAGCGATAGCCAAAGGCGGTCACTGTCGATTTGGATGTTTTTCATGCGCGTTATTCCTTATGTATCCATGTGCTTTTGAACAGTTGCAATAAAGCTGTCCACGTGGTTTTCAGGGGTATCGAACGCGGTTACAAGACGCACGATCCCTTCTTCCCATCGGTCACTATAAAATTCAATTCCTTGAGAGTTCAAGTCTTCAGTTAATGCAGCCGGAAATTTAGGGAATAAAATATTGGCATCAATGTCAGCGGGCACCACGATCCCTTCAACTTTGGATAAGCCATCGTGTAATCGCTTTGCCATTTGATTGGCATGCCGGGCATTTTTTAACCATAGATCGCCTTTTAAATAAGCTTCCATTTGGCTGGCAAGTAAACGCATTTTAGAGAACAAATGGCCTGCTCTTTTACGTCTGAATTCAAATTCTTTGGACATGCTTTTATCGAATAACACAACGGCCTCACAAGCCATAGCGCCGTTTTTGCTGGCTCCAAAAGACAACACGTCAACGCCCACCTTCCAAGTCATTTCAGCAGGTGAACAATCTAGCGATACCAACGCATTTGCAAACCGCGCGCCGTCCATATGTAGTTTTATTTGATTTGTTTTGCAAATCCGACTGATGGCTTTTAGCTCCGTAATTGAATAAACGGACCCGGTTTCAGTTTCTTGGGTAACGCTGACGGCTTGAGGTTGAGACATATGAACATCCCCCAAGCCACGCTGGGCATAGTGAGAAATAATCTCAGTGTCCATTTTGCCATTTTTACCCTCAATCGGGATCAGCTTGCCACCGCCTGAAAAAAATTCAGGCGCGCCGCATTCGTCTTCATACACATGACTTTCCCAGTGGCATAAGGTGGCACCATAACTGTCCATAAGAACTGATAAAGATAGGGCGTTGGCCGCTGTTCCGGTTGCTACCAAATAGACATCTACGTCGGTCTCAAAAACATCACAAATCTGGTCCCGTACGCGCGCTGTATAGGCGTCGGCACCATATGACATGCATTGGCCTTCATTGGCCCGAACCATCGCGTCCATTATTTCAGGTGAAGCTCCGGATGTGTTGTCGCTGGCAAAATTCAAAATCATCTCCTAAGTTTTTTGAAGTGTAGGGTAGGGGTGCCAATCGGTGGTGTGCAATGGGATTTGTCTGAATTGTGATCCGTCCGCATTTACGCAATGGGCTGTTGTTAAAGTCGCTTGCCCGTCAACTACGGAAGTAATTAACCAAACTAAATTTGGCTCGTATGCCATTTCCAGATCTGTAACAGAGGGTTGGGCTGGGTGGTTGGGGTGGGAATGGTAATGGCCAATGATCCTGTGTCTGGGGCGATCATTGGCAGCGTGTTCATCCAATTCCCGCATCACATTAAATCGGACTTGCGGGTCAACCTCGAACCGGTCATGGCCTGATCCTTGTGCAAGATTGTCACTGATCACAACCCGCGTGATCACAAGCGCTCCGGCCCCATTATCGCGACCAACAAGCAACCCGCAGCACTCTTTCGGATACGCAGCCTCTGCCTCGTCAACAATTTCTTTTAAAAAAGTCTGTGGGATTGAAATCATAACTTGGGGTGAATGCGCCCTAAAACAACGCCCTTTTTTATATCAACTAAAATAACGGCATTGCATGCGGGCGTCGGTCCGATCATAAAGTACGCGTAACGCAGCATTGGTTTAACTTCTGTAATCAGACATCCCTCAGCAAGATCAAGCGATAGGGTACCAAAAGGCTTAATGGGTGTTTTGTTCTGCCGCTGAGGAATTGGTGCTAATTCAGGTTCTAAAACGGTTACCGCTTGTTCAGCAAAGGGCTTCCAGCCGGGCTCAGAGGTTTTTTTATAAAAGCCATACCCTAGTAAAATGATGCCAAGGACAATTAATATGCCTAAAACGATGACAAGTGACTTAAGCCAAAGCATATTATCAATCCTATCTAGATCTATACGTTCTTAAAACTTAGCCGGAGAATGACCCCCGTGACCGATGAAAACACATATACCTGTCCAGTATCAGAAGACAAGGGTGGGATGCGATTAGACCGGTTTTTGACCAATGAATTGCCTGAAATGTCTCGAAACCGGGTGCAGGCTCTGATCGATGAGGGGCAAATTACGGGAACAACCAAGAAAAAGATAGTGGCTTCATTAAAGATTGCCATTAACGATGTGTACACAATTGAAATCCCTCCCGTTGCACTAGCAGAACCTGAACCTCAAGACATCCCGCTGGACGTTTTATTCGAAGACGAACATTTGTTGGTTATCAACAAACCCATAAGATTGGTGGTCCATCCGGCGTCTGGTAATTGGGATGGAACGCTTGTAAATGCGCTGCTGTTTCATTGTGGCGATAGTTTGTCGGGAATCGGCGGCGTTGCCCGACCGGGGATTGTGCATCGCTTAGATAAAGATACCAGTGGCGTCATGGTTGTTGCAAAAACCGATCAAGCGCATCGCCATTTGGCTGAACAATTCGAATTCCATACGATTGAGCGGGCCTATAAAGCCGTCGTTTGGGGCATACCAAGCCCACGTGAAGAACGCATCGTTGGGCACATAGGCCGTAGCCCAATGAACCGGAAAAAAATGGCGGTTCTTGATTTTGGCGGTAAATTTGCTGCAACAAATTATAAAGTGGATCATGTCATCGGTCGTGCCGCCAGTTTGGTTGAATGCAGGTTAGAAACCGGCCGTACCCATCAGATTAGAGTGCACATGGCCGCAATTGGAAATGGCGTGGTTGGCGATCCGGCTTATGGCGGCGGTGGGCGCAATAAAATGAAGCTGGCGAGTCCTGAAGTTCGCAAACGCATTGAAGAGTTTTCGCACCAAGCTCTTCACGCATATTTGATCGGTTTCATTCACCCTAAAACAGGCGAGATGATGCGGTTTGAAGCCCCATTAACAAGCAATATCAATCGCTTAATAGAGGAATTAGAGAAAGTATAATAAATATATACTTGACTGATTAACTCGGTTATTACTTTTCAATAATATAGTTATGTATTCTCTTGTGCTTGGCAGGGACTGCGTTGCTTGGAAAAGGATAATCGTTATGGGTTCATTAGATCGTGACTTTCAGGCCTCACCTGAACAGAATTTATCTCGGTATCTCCAAGACATCCGAAAATATCCAATGTTAGAAGCTTCTGAGGAAACGGCTTTGGCGCGTCGATGGCGTGAAAATGAAGACCCGGAAGCCGCCAGACAAATTGTCAGTTCGCATTTACGCTTGGTTGCTAAAATCGCCATGGGGTTTAGGGGGTATGGGTTACCTGTGGGTGATTTAATATCAGAAGGTAATGTTGGTATGATGCAAGCCATTCGCAGGTTCGATCCCGAGCGCGGGTTTCGCTTTTCAACCTATGCTATGTGGTGGATTAGGGCATCTATTCAAGAATATGTTTTGCATTCTTGGTCCTTAGTAAAAATGGGAACGACTGCCGCCCAGAAAAAATTATTTTTTAACTTACGTAAGTTAAAAAGCCAGATTGATGCCATGGAAGAAGGCGATTTGTTGCCAGAAAATGTGACAATTATTGCAAATCGTTTGAAGGTATCAGAAACCGAAGTTATTGCGATGAACCGCCGCTTATCTATCCCTGATCAATCGTTGAATGCGCCAATGCACGATGAAGGTGACGGTGAATGGATAGATCGTTTGGTCGAAAATAGTGATAATCAAGAGGCTGTTTTAGGGCAGACGGAAGAGTTTTTAAGTCGCCACTCATTATTACTTGGTGCTATGGGGCATCTGTCCGAACGTGAACAACATATCATTGCTGAGCGTCGCTTAAAGGACCAGCCAACGACTTTGCAGCATTTGAGTGCTCAATATGGAATTTCGCGCGAACGGGTTCGACAAATTGAAGTGCGGGCTTTTGAAAAGCTTCAGAAATCTGTCAAAAATGCAGCAATAAATCACCATTTATCAATATAAAACTTTAGTCTGGTTATTCTGGAACTGCTGGTGTTACCTCATTCGCTTTCGTTGGGTCCTCATCGTCTACGTGCATTCCTTTATTTGAATAATTCTCCTCTGTTACCCTACTTCCCCATTCATCTACAATACGCTGTTGTATGGTTTTTAATGTCTTCACACGCGCTTCGGCCAATACGGTTAAAAAGGACGTGATCACCGGAGGGATTGAGAGAAATAGCATCCAACCAAATCCAGCAGCGGCAAAGATAATTGCGAGCGTGAAAACATCGCCCATAATCTCCATTGCAGCGGACAAAGAATGATCAGCTGTCAATTTGAGTAGAAACGGCAGCGTCCCGCAAAAATTTAACCCACTCACACAATAAACAGCATATTTGTGATCTGTTCGGTCAATAAAAAAAGCGACAAAAGAGGGTATCATACCCAAAGAAAATATCAATAACGATGAAGGCGAGAACAGAACCCATACTGTGATCGATCCAGCACCCCACATCCAAGTTGTCAAACTTGGTGCTTTCTTTCCGTTTAGGGTGACAGATGAAACCATTCGCTTAATGACCTCCGATCTTTCGATTTACCATGTTTGAACAATCATCAAAACGGTAACAACGGTTAAGGTTATAACAATAGAGAATACTGCCGCCGTTTGCTGTCCAGCTCTTTCAGCTTTCGTAATGCGGGCATCTCCAGCCCCTTCAATATCTTGGACTTCTTCTTCTGCTGCTAGCCATTCATCTTTTGCTTCCGCATAGCCGGAAATATCTTCTTTGCGGCGTTCAGCATTATCAACCAAATCATATAACTCGGGCAAACTTCCTTTGCGAACAAGTTGGGGGATTTTTTTCTCAAGATCACCTCTGGTTATCCGATTATGGTAGCTATTAATCGCGGGACCTAACAATCCACCAATCCAACTCGATAGCCCAAGTAATTGTTGCTCGCGTAATTTCGATTGTAAAAAAGCAAGCATGCGTAACAGGCCAATGATTGATGTGTCGCGCGCTTTCGATCCCAATGCTTTAAGATGGGAATGAATATCTTCTTTGAAGCGAGCTGCAATAAATGCAGCTATATGGCGGTCAATGGGGCGTTGGTTTGTGTCTGCCGTACTGGCTGATCGCTCCATTGCTGGCAATAGATGGTCAATCAAAAGAACGTAATCGTGTAGGACTAAGGGGCTGTGACAAGGAAGGTTGGTGTTGATTTCGTATAAAACACGCTCAAGACCATACCCTAGTTCTTTAATAGCTAAATATCCCTTCAAGGCCTCTAAACTTTTCTGTAAATCGGATGTTCCTGGAAAGGGAGGGTGCTGATTGGCCAGCCACGTTTGTCCAATATTGTAGGACAGTATTTCTGTCGCAAATGGTATGTTGTTATTATGAAGAACCTCGGTTGCTAATAAGGGGCCATAGCCGTCGGGCATGAACGCAATGTTTTTATAACGGATTGGGCCTAGAGGATCTAAGATCATACACAGATTGAATGAAATAAAATCTTCAGATCCTTGGTATCCTTCAGAATAGAACTTAGCATTGTGATAAACGCCTTTAACCGCTTCAGACATCGCCTTATTACCTAAGGAGCGCCAGAGCCATGTATCAAAGGCTACTTCCTTGCCTGCAGTGACGGAATCTGATATTTTTTGAGCAAAATGATAGGCTAATGATCGCGGGCTAATATATTCTTTACCCAGAAACGAGTAGGGGGTTTCGGCCTTATCTAAGGGGAGCTTCTTAGATGAGCTTGTCCGTTGCCCATCAAGCCAGTTCCAAATTTCATTAAAATCCCAACGTGCAGCGGGGTCATCGTTCATCATCCCCCGAATCGGTTCAAGCAAAGGTAAAGGGAGGCGCGTATTGCCGAAAATAACGGCGTATGAACCTTGTTCTAATCGGGCTCTAATTAAATCTGCGTCCTTCAATTTTGCTACAGGGTTTTGACCTAAGACCAAAATTCCAATCGTCACGCCCAGCGCATAAATATCATCGCGTGACGTGCCCACACCGCGCCCCGCTGGATGAGACATTGCGCGCTCAATGGGCTCAAAGATAGAGGGCTGATCATAACCGGGCGGCGATGTTAGGTTCTCGCCAATGACGATTTCAGTCATTTCTTCGTCGTTAAAAAACATGTTTTCGGGCCGAATTGCACGGTGTGGAGCATCCTGATCAGCCAGTTTCTGAAGTATAGTTGTTAATGGAGTGGCCAGTTTCCGTGGCACATCATATTCTGTGATCTTAGTTTCTTTGCGTGCAAGCCGATGCATGACGCGTCCGCCCAAGGGCTGAGTGAAAATAATAGCCATTGTGCTTTGCCCAAGCGGAGGCCAAAAGACCACATCCCAGTCAATGATGTCTAATCGTCCTGCTGGGTCTAAGGTTTTTTGTTTGCGCATGCTATCGACGCGTGTCGGTATTTCTGGGGAACAAATCAACACGAAAAGTTTTCGCCCTAAATCGCGACGGTCTTCGGCCAGGTAGGCTTTGGAAGAAGGAGAATCGAAATACGGCAACGGTGTTGCCGTATCAAGCGCAAAGCGGTCCCTAAGTACAACGGGTCCGTTACCGCCACCCCGTGGGGTCGGTGTATTTTCAGCCGGAACATCCGCAGGCCCAATAATCTCCTCCACATCATGGGGGAGCGCACCTATGGTATCATCCGTTTCCAAAGGCTGTTCTGCCATGGTCACAAATCCTCAATCCCTAATACTGGCCGAAACGTTCCTGTCAGACCAACATTGGTTTTATAAATTATACCTTACCTGCAAATTTGCAAAAAAACAACGATATATTGTTTTCTTGTCACCTTGGGTGCCGTTCAGACTAGTCGGCGAAAGGATCTTGGACTAAAATTGTATCATCGCGTTCTGGCGATGTGGATAACAAAGCAACCGGTGCTTCGATCAATTCTTCAATTCGGCGGATATATTTAATGCAGGTGGCAGGTAATTCAGCCCATGACCGTGCACCTTCTGTACTTTCCGTCCAGCCTTCCATGGTTTCGTAGATCGGCTCGACTTTAGCTTGTTTGGCTGTTGATGCGGGTAAGTGATCGTAGATTTTCCCGTCAATTTTATAGCCCGTACAGACGTTTAAATCTCCAACACCGTCCAACACATCTAGCTTGGTCAATGCGATGCCGGTAACGCCATTGATTTTTACGGCTTGGCGAACCAAAACCGCATCAAACCAACCACAGCGGCGCGGGCGACCGGTGACCGTGCCAAATTCATGTCCGCGTTCTCCCAACAATTGGCCAACTTCATTTTCAAGTTCCGTTGGAAAGGGGCCACCGCCAACCCGTGTGGTATACGCCTTGGTAATGCCAAGAACGAAGTCGATCGAATTTGGCCCTAATCCAGAGCCAACAGCGGCTTGTCCTGCTACCACGTTAGAGGAGGTTACAAAAGGGTATGTGCCGTGGTCGATATCAAGCATTGTGCCTTGCGCGCCTTCAAACAAAATCCGGTCACCACGGCTTCGTGCTATGTCTAAATCTTTCCACACAGCCGCCGCATATGGTAAAACTTTCGGCGCAACTTCATGCAGTTGAGCGCGTAAATCGTCACCAGAAACCTCATCCATGCCCATGCCGCGTAACAATGCGTTGTGGTGGAATAAAAGGCGCTCGATTTTATTATCAAGCTCATCCAAGTCAGCTAAATCGCCCAAACGAATGGCGCGGCGAGCAATTTTATCTTCGTACGCAGGGCCAATACCGCGTCCTGTGGTCCCAATCTTTCCTTTTCCGGCGGCCTTTTCGCGGGCTAAGTCTAAATTCCGGTGAAGCGGTAGAATGAGTGTTACTTGTTCTGAAATTTTCAAGTTTTTAGGGCTGACAGCAACCCCTTTTTCGTGGATGCTTTCGATTTCAGACAGCAAAGCCCACGGATCAAGAACAACACCGTTACCAATAACAGATGCTTTGCCGGGGCGTACAATGCCGGATGGTAATAAGCTTAATTTGTAGACCACACCTTCAATAACCAGCGTGTGTCCGGCGTTATGTCCACCTTGAAAACGAACAACGACATCGGCACGTTCAGAAAGCCAATCGACAATTTTGCCTTTACCTTCATCGCCCCATTGGGAACCGACAACTACTACATTAGCCATTACGAATTAACCTTCCTGATCGGAGTTGAGTTTTACGATCTCATCATTTTGCATCACATGAGTGCAGCGTAAACGCCGTGCTTCTAAATCTTCATCTATTTTTTTTTCTAGCCCTGCAACAGCTGCCCAGCCATAGTTGCGCAATTTGCTTGCAGCATTTGGCGGAGTGCCAAAGGGCAGATAAATGCGGTTTGTTGCTTGGGGGCGGGGCAAGGCGCGTAAAATGGTATCCATAAACAATGTGAACCCCGTTGCGGCTTCACCTTCGGCAGTTCCATTTTCAGCCAGGTAACGCCCACCACTGCCAATTTCACCGCGTACACCGCGGGCAAAAAAGGTGAAGGTAACGCCACAATGATATTCGAAGCCGCGATTTTCAACGGGATCAATGGTAATTTGACTATTTGGAGCTGCGGCTTTTATCAAATTAACAACTGTGTTCAATGTTGCTCGCTCGATCGAGGCTTCAGCGCCAAAGTCCATGGTATTCATAGCTTGCATGGTTTTATCAGCTCGCCCAGCGGCACTTAACAGCGCACCTAAAAGATCAGCGTTGGATTGTCCTATTTGGTCAAATAGACCCGCAACAGACGCCGCGTCTTTGCGGTCTAAGGCAATGCGTAATTGAGCTTCGGTATCGCCTGAGATACTTAGCTCGCGACAAAGTGCCGGAACCAACGTTGGGATAGCTAAGTCGACAGAAAGTCCTTCTACCCCAAGATCAGTTAAAGACTGAATAGCTAATAAAATGACTTCGGCGTCGGCTTGAGCTTGACCGGCACCAATGATTTCTGCCCCGACTTGGGTGAATTGGCGCTCGGGGCGTAATTGCGATCCCTTAACCCGTAAAACATCACCTGAATAACTGAGGCGTAAAGGCCGTTCTGTTTTTTTCAGGCGCGTTGCTGCAATACGTGCGACTTGTGGGGTCATGTCCGCGCGCACACCCATCATGCGCTGCGATACAGGGTCCATAATTCGGAATGTTTGCGATGCCATGGCCGTTCCTAAACCGCTCAGCAAGCTATCTTCAAATTCAATCAATGGGGGTTTGATGCGCTCGTAGCCATTACTGCTAAATGCCGCCATTAACTGGTGAAGCGTCTCTGCTTCAAAGGTTGCGTCAGGTGGTAATACATCAGCCAAACCTGTTGGCAGAAGGGCCATCTTTTGTATTTCGGTCATGGTGACCTTCCTTGAGCTTTGTGCATACGACAGATTAAACAAAAACGTATTTACTACGAAATCAGCTGTTCGTACCGACATTTGTCTGATTCTTCAAGCATCCCGGCGCACTTATACACAAGAATATGAGACTCCACTCCATATCAGTGTCTTATTAGTGTTTTTATGTTCCCATTTGGCCCTATCAGGTCTGATTTTGAAGGCATATTCAGGATTTGAGGAGTTTCATTTATATACGAAGACGAAACGGGAATTTGGCGGCTTAAAATAATCCAATTGATACTTGGTATAAAACCCCGGATATTAACGCTCCCAAAAGAGACAGAAATATGCACCACATAAACAGGGGCTTTTGGGCTGGGGTAAATACGGCCAAGGTGCCTGGGACGTTGGTTACACCACCACCAATCAGGAACGCTATTTTTGCTCCTGGTATCATTCCCATGTCGATTAAATTAGCGACTAAGGGCACGGCTGCAAATCCATTTATGTAAGTTGGAATGCCGATAATAACTGCTAAACGAATTGTCCACCAATCACCACTCCCCAGCCATTCAGATATAAATGTTGGGTGAACGCAGGCGCCCATTAAGCTTTCGATTAAAACTGCCATGGTTAGCCAGCATCCCTAAAACCAGCCGTTATCTTTGAACGATTTGGTAAAGTCGGTACGCCGGGTTTGTTTTTGCCACGGTTTCCAATTAGCCACTTGGACTGCGGGTTTTGAGCGACAAGACTGCGCACAGCAGGAAGCGACGCTGGCAATCCGCAATGGGTCCGAAAATCCGCCAGGTTTTTGAACAAGATGGGTTAAAAAAACCTCCCATTTAACCAATGGC
>JAPKAX010000340.1 GCA_028825025.1 Rhodospirillales bacterium
GCTTTAGCTAAGAAATGCACGATGAAGACATCCTTATTGCTCGGACATGGGGCCTGCACAGCTTCTTGATTATGATGCATCGAAACTTAAGGGGCTGTTACTGGAAGAGGGGTCGCGAACGAGCCATGTAGCGATTGTTGCTAGAGCGCTTGGAATCCCGGTTGTTGGACGTGTTCAGGATGTGGTTTCCCGGGTCAATGAATTCGATGCTATTATTGTTGATGCGAACCATAACCAAGTTCTCATCCACCAAGATGAAGCGGCACGGATTGCTTTTGAAGAAAGCGAAGGGGCATTAGAAAAACAGCGTTAACGTCATGCGACACTTATTAGTAAATCGGCGATCACGAAAGATGGTGTTGAAGTTGATTTATCAATTAATGCAGGATTAATGATCGATTTGGCGCACTTGAAAAACTCTAATGCTGCTGGCGTTGGTCTATATAGGACTGAAATTCCGTTTATGGGTCGCTCCAAATTTCCGGGAGTTGATGAGCAAACACGTTTGTATAATCAAGTTTTAGATAACGCGAATGGCAAACCAGTGGTTTTTTGTACTCTCGATATTGGTGGCGATAAGGTGCTACCGTATTGTAATATTGAAAATGAAGATAACCCATCTATGGGATGGCGGGCCATCCGCGTCGCCCTAGATCGCCCGGCATCATTGCGCAGGCAATTGCGCGCAATGATCCGTGCCGCTGCAGGGCGCGAACTGTATATTATGTTTCCAATGGTTGCCGAAGTCCCCGAGTTCGTCCAAGCCCGCGCCTTTGTTGACATTGAACTAACACGTGGAAAAGAACGCGGAGCTGTCGTGCCAAAACAGGTCTGTGTTGGTGTCATGCTTGAAGTTCCAAGCTTGGCTTTTCAGTTAAATGCCTTGTGTCCATTGGTTGACTTCATCTCTGTTGGCAGCAACGATTTGTGTCAATTTCTGTTTGCAAGTGATCGGGGAAACCCAAGATTAGCAGATCGCTTCGATATACTGTCGCCAATTATTCTGACGGTTTTGAAAAACATTGTGACTGACTGCGATAAAGCAAATGTTCCCTTAAACTTATGTGGTGAAATGGTGGGGCGACTGCTTGAGGCTATGGCATTGATAGGGCTCGGGTTTAAGTGGCTTTCCATGGCCGGTTCAAGTATTGGTCGGGTTAAGGAGATGGTTCTAGGTATGGATATGTCCGAAGTGCAACACGCGTTTTGACAGCCCTGAACACTCGATTCTTGAAGCCCTAACACTGCTCGCAAAAGAACAGGGTTTGTCAGTTAATGCTGGCGCTTGAAAAATAACTTTTTATTGGGGATCTCGTTCGTGTGTATCTGATTGCGCGGATTGCCCATTATGTCTTGTATTTAATCAAAAAATCAGCAATCTTACTACCAATGATGCTATCGATTTGTGACGGATGAATTGGGCGGAACAGACGGTAAAATTATTGAGTTTTGAGCCGGTCTTGATTTTCACTGAAAAGGTTAAAGGCAAAGTTCATTAAGACATGGGCTGGCATCAATAAAATATAACTTAATTAAATGGACTTAAATATGGCGAAGCCGTCGGAACAAGAAGACGAACGAGACGCAAGCGGCCCGAAAGTGGGTGCGTTGTTGCAGGCATCGCGCCAGCGTTTAGGTGAAGATTTAACCGAAGTCGCACAAATGTTACGAATCCGCCTCCCTTATTTGGTCGCTATAGAAGCCGGACAATACCGGGAGCTGCCGGGCGCAACGTATGCCGTTGGCTTCATTCGCGCCTATGCGGAACATTTAGGTTTAGACAGTGAAGAAGTCGTACGTCGGTTTAAAGTAGAATCCATTGATGGCGGTGAAGGCGACAGAGGACTGAGTTTTCCAACGCCGGTTCCTGAAATAGGTATCCCCGGTGGTGCTTATGTTTTTATCGGCCTAGTTATTGCTGTGTTAGGATATGGGACTTGGTATTTAAGTACAACAGAAGATGGGTTTTTTGCTGAGCTGATTAGTCCGCTGGATGAGCAAATGACAACGCTTTTATTTGACGATAAAACGCCTGAGGCTGAAAAAACAAAACCCGAGATAAGCGTCGATGCATCTCAAGCTGATGGAGTGTCTTCTTCCGTGACGCTAGAGCCAACCGTTGTAGTGGTCTCTGAACCAACTGTAGTCGCTGTGTCTGATACGAACCCTGTAACGGAAACAGCAACAACTTCTGATGCGCCAAAACCCAATGAGGCTGCAATAGAGACCGTTGCTCAACCACAAGAATCAGCCACATCACCGAGTGAGCTCGATCTAAATCCTGTGGTTCTTGCAACTGAACCTGTTGTTGCCGCCGCCGAAAAAGCTGTAAAGCCAGTGATTGCAAAACCCAAGCCTGAACCCGTTGTTGGGCCTACGGCTGAGAAGGTCGTTGAGCCGAAGATAGTAAGAATTGAAGCCGTTGAAAAA
>JAPKAX010000341.1 GCA_028825025.1 Rhodospirillales bacterium
TTCAAATGGCTCCATTCCGCTTTCAAAACATGAACGGCTTGACGACTATCAGAAATTTCGCGATTTATTTTAGCCAACGTATCTTCTAAATCTTGGACTTGGTATTTAACAACAAACAAAGCGAGCCCCGTTGATACGGCCAGCAATGTGGAAAGAAGTGTGGAGCGTCTAATCATATTCGATCCCTACTCATGCTGCTTCTAAAACGGGTGCATCGGTCCGTTCGGCCACCCGCAAACGGGCAGAGCGCGAACGGGGGTTCATTTTCACTTCAGCATCAGATGCCTTGAAACCGGAACGTTTAGTAACTTTAAACGTGGGTACTGAAACCACACCCGTATCGGGCAAATGGCGCGATGGGCGAGGCGCATCACCTGTACGATCGCGTAAAAACATTTTCACTTTGCGGTCTTCTAAAGAGTGGAACGAAACAACAGCCAGTTTCCCTCTGGGTGCCAGCAATCGCTCAGCAGCGACAAGCCCACGATCAAGTTCACCCAACTCATCGTTCACATAAATCCTCAACGCTTGGAATGTTCGCGTAGCAGGATCAATGCCATCTTTTGATTTACTGACAACGCTTCGGATCAACGATGCCAATTGACCTGTGCGGGAAATTTCTTTTGTGCGGCGCAATTCAACAATCGCATGAGCAATCCGACGCGATGCGCGCTCTTCCCCGTAGTTATAGATAATATTGGCTAATTCTTCTTCACCAAATTTATTAACAACGTCAGCAGCCGTTTGCCCATCTGACCCCATGCGCATATCCAATGGGCCATCCCCACGGAACGAAAACCCCCGCTCAGGGTTATCAATTTGCATGGACGAGACACCAATATCTAAGGCGACACCATCAACCTTAACAACACCAGCAGCATCCAACAGCGCTTCCATATCGCCAAAGCATCCACTTAATACGGTTATTTTCCCTGGGTATGATTGGCTTAATTTTTCAGCAAAAGTTTGAGCCAATGGATCGCGGTCAATGCCCCAAACAGTGCATTTGGCTGATCTCAAAATAGCTGCCGAGTATCCACCGGCGCCAAAGGTACCATCGACATAAACCCCACCATCGACAGGTGCCAATCCACGGACCACTTCATCGGCCATTACGGAAATATGTTCGCCACCAACCGTCATGAACGTAGCTCTCCAGCGTCATCAGGTTTTGCCAATTTCAATGTGGCTCCCCGTGATTTTGCCCGCTCAAACGCCATAGCGCTAAAGCTTTCGAAAGCAGTGGATTGCCATATTTGAAAGCGCGGGCCTTGGCCAACGAAAAGGGCTTCGCCTTTAATTTCTGCATAATCAGCCAATTCAGGTGGCAAAACGATTCGCCCTTCAGGATCGAAAGTTAATTCACAGGCATTCGCCAGTATGACGGAGGCTAAATCATCTTGATCATCAGAAAATAAATCGAGATCATCGAGGCTTCGGCTTAATCGGGCCATAAACTCTTCATCGCAAGCTTCAAGCGCGCGCTGCTTGAAGCGCGGATAGACATAAAGGCTTGATAAGCCCCGCCCCTGCAAAGCCGCACGGAAGGGTTTAGGCACGGATACCCGACCTTTTTTATCAATCTTGTTGACGTGTTTGCCAACAAACAATGCCATTACGGCCCCCAAATTAAAACGCGTTTACTGCCAGAATGCTCTGGCATCCAGAAAGCAAACTTCTGTTCCTTCCCCTACCCCGCTGCCAGCTTCATAAATTTATGAGCAGCAGCCTACCCAAATATCACATAATTGGGTACCAATGGGATATCATGGGTAACTTTGGACGTCAATGGGATTAGTATGCATGAAATGTTATTAACAAAGGGTTTCTAACACCTGCATACCTCTCGTATTATTTCCATATAAGATTCAGATTTCGTTAAAGATGTGGCTGTAATGTGATTATTTTTAGGCAAAACACAGATGTTCAACGAAACAGACCTCTATACGCCGGTGAAAACCTTTCTGCAAACCCAAGGCTATGACGTTAAGGCCGAAGTCAACAGTTGCGACGTGGTAGCGAAGAAACCTGATGGCACGCTGGTTATTGTCGAGCTTAAAAAAGGCTTCAATATCGATTTATTAATTCAAGGTGTTGAACGATTAACTCTTGCGGATGATGTTTATATTGCAGCCGGGTTTTATGGCCCAATTGCAAAAGGTTCAATCTGGAACAAGCGTCGTCGTGGCATTTTAAAATTATGCAAACGGTTAGGCCTTGGCTTAATGATGGTCCGACTTTACGTCCGAAAAAATGCAAGTATCCAAGTCCTTTTAGACCCATCCCCCTATGTGCCCCGCAAGAACTTTGGCAAAGCTGGCCGATTAAAAAAAGAATTTGATGCCCGTGTCGGCGACCCCAACGCAGGGGGCGCGACAAGAACAAAAATCATAACTTCATACAGACAAAATGCATTACGTTGCGCTGC
>JAPKAX010000096.1 GCA_028825025.1 Rhodospirillales bacterium
AACAGTTAAGATAAGTGGATTTTTGACCTGTAACTGGCATACTTTGCCATCAACAGGTGAACTATCATGACACGACGCCCACGCCGTAATCACACACCCGATTTCAAGACGAAGGTTGCACTTGCAGCCGTACGTGGAGAGTAGGCGTTTGGTGAACTTGCTCAACAATACGATGTTGATCCCGCTGTAAATCAAGCATGGGCTGTAAACCCAAAACATACAAATGATCGAAATAGATCTATTACGCCTGAATTATTTCGCCCGATTGAAGAGCTTTATGATGTTACTGCATACAGTTTACAAGTTAGTGAAAACGGAGAAGCTATTCCTATTTTTGGGGACTCTATTGTTGATTTAGAGCCTTATTTAACAAATTTTTCTGCAACAGCAGGAGCCATGAATAACTTAGATTTGGTTGTTTCGGTAGATATATCCCCTCTCCATGAGGCTGGTGCAATTGGATGCCCGGCATGTGGGTTGATTACATTTGGCCCTGATTAGCGATGGTTTTTAAATCGAGATGATAGCCCTAGGTAACCATCTATGCGTCTCTTCCGGCAAGATGCGGCCAAGGATTAGGAAACGGTAATCTTTGATGTGGCAACGGAGCTTAAAACGTTTAAGAAATAACGCAAAATTAGAGGCTGGAGCCCCTCCCCTAGTCGACAGCAATAAGGGCGGCTACGACTTGGCGTTCTTCGGTCAGTAAGACGTTATATGTTCGACACGCGGCCCCTGTATCCATCCATTCCAGTACAGCGCCCTTTTCTTTGATCGCTAACCGTAAGTCTTTTGGTGGTGGAATAAACTTAGGCCCACAGCCAATCAAGATGATGCCTGGGCTAAATTCTTGAGCAAATAAAGGGTGCAGGCTTTCGATAGTGATGTCGGCGGCCTCAGTTATGGGCCACAGCATGGATTGCTCTGTCATAACAAGAACGGAACCCGAGTAGGGGAAGTTCGCAATCCTGAATCCCCCGTCCCCATATCGCTGAACGACCTGACGGCCTTCTGGGGTGACGGGGGTGATATCTAAGGACATGTGCGTTATCTATTTATGGTGTTTGTTCAGTTTCGGTTTCGCCAACCAACGAGCCAACGCGCTTAATGTTCAAATTTAACAAAATTGGAACAGCCAAACAAATGGATGAGTAGGTCCCAATCAGAACACCCCAGATCATAGCAAAGCTGAAGTCGCGGATCACTTCACCACCTAATAAATACAGTGCTAACAAGGCCAACATAGTGGTTACAGACGTGATGACCGTCCGCGATAGGGTTTGGTTTATGGAGTTATTAAGAAGCTCCGGAAACGGCATTTTTTTGTATTTGCGTAAATTTTCACGCACTCTGTCAAACACAACCACGGTATCGTTAATCGAATATCCAGCAATTGTTAAAACCGCAGCAACTGTGGACAAATTAAACTCGAAACCCATGAGCGCAAAAATGCCAATTGTTGTAATGACGTCGTGGCTCAATGCGACAACGGCACCCAATCCAAATTGCCATTCAAATCGGAACCAAATATAAATCAAGATGGCTAAAATAGCTAAGCCCACAGCCGTTAAGCCGTCCCAGAATAATTCATCTGATACTTTTGGCCCGACAAACTCAGTTCGGCGGTATTCAACGCTAGAACCCAATGCTGCCTTAATTGTGTTAACGGCTTCTTGTTGGGCTTTCTCGCCACCGTCTTGACGTTGAATGCGTATCAGGACATCGGTTGGTTGGCCAAATTCCTGTAAACTGACTTCACCTAAGCCCAAATCACCAAGCGTTGTTCGCATTTCAGCAATGTTTGCAGCTTTTTCGGTGCGGACTTCCAGCATGATCCCGCCTTTGAAATCAATGCCGTAATTCAAGCCCTTACTCAGGAACATGAAAACTGATGCAGCAACGAGTAGAGCAGAAAAGGCCATAAACATTTTGCGTTTTGGTATAAACGAAAGGTTTATGTTTGCCGGTACGAGATTTAATGCAGACATGTGGTTTCTCCTATAACGGCAATTTTTTTGGATTGGTGCGACGAAGCCAAAGAACGACCAGCAATCGAGTCATCATAATGGCAGTGAACATCGACGTTAAAATGCCAATGCCCAATGTAACTGCAAAACCTTTAATCGGGCCTGAGCCAAAGATGAACAATAAAGCGGCGGCAATCAATGTGGTGACGTTGGCGTCAATGATCGTTGTCAAAGCGCGGCTATATCCTGCGTCAATGGCAGAAACTGGGCCCCTGCCCAACCGGACTTCTTCCCGGATGCGCTCGAAAATCAAAACGTTAGCGTCAACAGCCATACCAATGGTCAGAACGATACCTGCAATACCCGGCAGTGTTAGTGTCGCTTGTAAGGCAGATAATCCGCCTAAAATCAGCAGCATGTTGATGACCAAAGCAATATCTGCCATGAAACCGAATTTACCGTATGCAATGGCCATAAAGGCAACGACCAAAACCATACCAATGATACTGGCAATTTTGCCGGCAGCAATTGAATCGGCACCAAGTCCGGGCCCAACGGACCGTTCTTCTAGGATCGTTAAGGGAGCTGGTAGTGCGCCTGCGCGAAGTAGTAAGGCCAATTCAGTCGCTTCTTGAAACGAAAAGCTTCCGCTGATTTGACCTGAGCCGCCTAAAATGGGTTCACGAATAACCGGATCACTGATGACTTCACCGTCCAAAACAATGGCAAACGGACGGTTGACGTTATCAGCTGTGGCTCTACCAAACTTTTTAGCACCTCTAGAATTGAAGCGGAAGCTGACAACCGGCTCGCCTGACGTGCCATCGGTGCTGGGTTGCGAATCAATCAGATCTTCACCCGATACCATTACCCGCTTTTTGATTAGGACAGGTCCTCGTTGATTGTCGGATGCAACGCGAGATAAGAGCTTAGATCCTGGTGGAATACGACCGCGAATGGCTTCATCCAAGCGGTTATCGGTTAAATGAAAGCTCATTTTTGCCGTTTTTCCCAAAAGCCGTTTAATGCGCTCTGGGTTTTTAACGCCGGGTAATTGGATCAAAATCCGCTCGTCACCTTGGCGTTGAATAGAAAGTTCACGCGTACCTGTTGGATCAATCCGGCGGCCAATGATGCTAATGGACTGTGCAATAGCTGAGCTTCTTCGCTCAGTGATTGCTTTTTCCGTTAACACCAGACGGATTGTATTGTTGGATTCTGATATATCCATCAACGTCCCTAAAGCGCGCAACAGGCTTCGGGCTTCTTCTATTTTATCTGCATTTCGTATTGTAACTTTAACGCCGGTTTTCCCATCGACACCAAGACCTGTATATTTAATTCGGGCCTTTCGCAATGCAGTCCGGACGTCATCAACAACCGTTTCAAGCTGTTCAATGATGACAACGCTAAATTCAACTTCGACAAGCAAGTGCGAACCCCCTTGCAAATCGAGGCCCAAGTTGACGTGTTTATGGGGCAACCAGTCCGGTAAGCTGTTCAAAGTTTCTTCTTTGAAAAAGTTTGGTGCGGAAAAGGCTATGCCTAATAGACACACCAATAAAACCGCAATCATTTTCGCTTTGGAAAAGTAGACCATCGCTATCGCCCCTTGTACGTCTTATTTATTTTTTGTCGTCTTCTGCAGGTTCAGATTTTTCTTCAACGGCGGGTTTTTCTTTTGATGCCGACTTCTTTTTAGATGCTGTCTTCGCTTTAGTCGCTGGTTTCAATTTTGTCGCTGGTTTTTCAGGTTCCGCTTCAGTATGTGGTTTTGAGCCACCGCCGAAAAGACCACTTAAACCACTTAAAAGACCCCCACTTGGTTTTGAGCCTGCATCATTTGCTGCAACGGGTGCATTTTTGTTCTGAACAGCCGAAATTAATTCACGGCGCACTTTAACTTTAATGTCTTTTGCAATTTCAACGGTGACTTGGTTGTCATCGTCTACTTTTGTCACAGTGCCCATAATTCCGCCACCAGTAACAATTTTGTCGCCACGACTAATGTCGCCCAACATGGAACGGTGATCTTTCATTTTCTTTTGCTGTGGTCGAATGAGTAAAAAGTAAAAAACAACGAAGATCAGAACGAGTGGTAACATGGCTTCAAGGCCACCAGCACCACCAATGCCTCCAGATTGTGCATACGCAGGGGAAATAAACATTAAAAGCTCCTAAAGTCAGACCCAGTTTGGGTATGTAAAAATTCCGAAACGGACTATACCTGTCGCACTCTAACTTGCAATCAGAATGCGACGTAAATAGTGCTCTTGATCAATATGGCAGCTGTTTTGTGACATGCCAGTGCATGATTTGTTGTAAAAGGGTGTATTCGAATGATTGACGAGGCCCCTCTGGGTGCCTAATCTCCGCCGCCATGACCAATACAGACATACTGATTCCTTTATTGGAACGCATTGCAGGTGCCCTCGAGCGAATTGCTCCTGACGCAGCTCAAACTTCTGATTTAAATGCCGCAGACGCTTTTGTTTGGCATTCTGATCCAGATCACCTTGAACCCATTGAGCACGTCAATCGTGTTGAGCTGGCTTTGTTGAAAGGCATAAACACCCAAACGGACCTACTTGCAGATAATACCCAGCGCTTTGCCAATGGATTTTCTGCCAACAATGCATTGTTATGGGGCGCACGGGGATCAGGTAAAAGCTCGTTAGTGAAAGCGGTGCATGCGGATATTAACGCGAAAAAGACCAGATCATTAGCCTTGGTGGAAATTCACCGCGAAGACATTCCATCCCTGCCCCGTCTGTTGACGTTATTGCGTAAATCAGACCGGCGTTGCTTATTGTTTTGTGATGATTTGTCGTTTGATAGCAGTGACGACACCTATAAGGCTCTTAAAGGGGTGCTAGAAGGCGGTATTGAAGGCCGCCCAAGCAATGTGTTGTTTTATGCCACATCTAACCGCCGCCACCTCATGGCCCGCGATATGATTGAAAACGAACGCTCAACTGCTATTCATGCATCAGAAGCGGTTGAGGAAAAAGTTTCATTGTCAGATCGCTTTGGTCTATGGCTTGGTTTCCACAATTGTGACCAAGATACTTACTTTGCTATGATTGAAGGATATGCTAAGCGCTTTGACTTAAACGATCCGAGTATAGATATTCGCGCTGAAGCGGTTGAATGGACCGTTACACGGGGTTCACGTTCTGGTCGTGTTGCGTGGCAATATATTCAAGATCTTGCGGGTCGTCTCGGAAAGAGCCTTGAAATAGACGAAGGATTAAACACGTAATGTCTAAGATTGTTGACTTCGACGTATTGGTCATCGGCAGCGGTGCCGCTGGTTTAGTGTTGGCGCTGGAACTTCCAACTCATTTACGAGTTGGGGTACTGACTAAAAGTACGATCGAAGAAAGCAATACCTACTATGCTCAAGGTGGTATTGCTGCCGTTTTAGATGACACCGACACCTTCGATGCCCATGTGGCCGATACTTTGGTTGCTGGTGCGGGGTTGTGTGACGAAGACGCTGTGCGGTTTATTGTTGAACATGGCCGTATCGCGATTGAGCGCCTGATCGAGTTTGGTGTTGGGTTTTCACAAGAAAAAACGCCTGATGGTGGGCAAGCCCCCCACTTAACGCGCGAAGGTGGGCATTCGCACCGGCGCATTGTTCATGCGGCCGATGCAACGGGGCGTGCGGTCGAACAAACGTTGGCTGAGCGGGTTAAAGAGCATTCAAATATTGTAATTCTAGAGCACCACAACGCGGTGGATTTAATCAGAGACACTTTGCCCAGTGGCCGCCGGGGCCGTTGTGTGGGCGCTTATGCTCTGGATACCAAAATGGGAGAAGTCCGTGCGTATGGTGCAAAAGCAACAGTTTTGGCATCGGGCGGTGCCAGCAAGGTCTATTTGTATACATCGAACCCAGATGGCGCGACAGGCGATGGCATGTCAATGGCATGGCGGGCCGGATGCCGGGTTGCGAACATGGAATTTACACAATTCCATCCGACCTGTTTGTATCACCCAGAAGCGAAATCATTTTTGATTACGGAAGCCGTACGCGGTGAAGGTGGAAAGCTTTTATTGCCTGACGGTACACGGTTTATGGACAAATTTCATAAAATGGCAGAGCTGGCTCCCCGCGATGTGGTTGCCCGTGCCATTGATTATGAAATGAAGCGCTTGGGTGTTGATTGTCTGTATTTGGATATTTCCCACAAACCCAAAGAATTCATTCTAGAACATTTCCCTACCGTTCATGCCCAATGCTTTGAATTTGGCATCGATATGACCAAAGAGCCTTTACCTATTGTCCCTGCAGCGCACTACACCTGTGGTGGCGTGATGACTGATTTAAAAGGCCGTACCGATGTGGATGGCTTATATGCAGCCGGAGAAGTTGCATTTACAGGGCTTCATGGGGCCAACCGTATGGCTTCAAATTCATTGCTTGAATGCTTGGTGCTGTCAGCGGCAGCAGCTGACGACATTATTGCGACGCTGGATGATGTCCCCCCGCCCCCTGCTTTGCGGTTATGGGATGCAAGCTTGGTCCGTGAAGCTGACGAAGAAATTGTGATTTCTCACAACTGGGAAGAATTACGCCGCTTTATGTGGGATTATGTTGGGATTGTACGAACGACAAAACGATTGGAACGGGCCAAACATCGGATTGATTTATTACTGTCTGAAATTACTGATTATTACGGAAACTTTACGGTTACCAGTGATATGCTGGAGCTCAGAAATTTAGCCGTGGTTGCTGATTTGATCATCCGCTCTGCGATGATGCGCTCAGAAAGCCGCGGCCTTCACTACACCTTGGATTTCCCAGAGCTAGACAATTCCCGCCCCCCACAAGTCACTATTTTGGCCCCATCTAGGCGGTAAAGTTCCCCACGCTAACAAATTTTAATCTTCAATATCAACCAAAATGTCTTGAAGCTTTTATATTAGTCCAGCGCGTCGATAGGGTTTTGTAATGATATTTATTACTGTGCCTATTTCTGTGGTCAGATCGATTAAACTTTCTGTGTAGCCGGTGGTAAACAAGATTTTAATGTTGGGCTGTATTTGTAATGCGGCTTTAGCAATTTCGATGTCGTTAATGTCACCAGGTAAAACGAAGCCTGTTAAAAGAAGGTCGAACGTTTGGCCACTTTTTTAGCAGAGCTATTGCATTTGTTCCGTTTTCTGTTTTTTGTCGGGCGGTATCTGCGTCAAATTTTGATGCACGTAATTGCTCTTCAATTTGTATGAGCTCGGTTATATCTGCTACAATTAAGATTGAGCCGCCATCAGGAAGGTGCCGTTCATTAATTCGAATCCAGCATCCGTCATAACTTCCTAGGACAATAGGACCTGAGGGAATCCGACGGATCTCCATGCGCTTGGATATCTATTCTTCTTCAAGTCCTTTGTTTTCTGGAAATACTTTTGCACTGATAAGTATCTTAAGATGTTCTTCAAAAGATTAACGAATTCCTGTTTTAAACCCTATTTGCCTGTTAAATTCTATTCAGGTTTTATTTGCAATCAGTACCTTGCCATTACTGTCAAAAATGACAACGCTTTCAGCCATATAATAGATAGCACCATTTTGGCGTTGAGATCGATCTTCAGCAGCTTTTCGGTCCGTTATGCCAATGTGCCAGACAATGTTTCAGTCTTCATCTTCAAATGTCACGGGTTGCGTATTTGCCAAGCTCCACCAAGATGAACCATCAATGCGCCGGCGCTTTGCTTCAAATATACAAGTCTGGAGCCTTTTCTAAAATGCGTTAAATGATCGATTTAAATCGTCAGAACTTGCAAAACTTTCCGAGACATCGCTGTTTAGATGCTCTTCTGTTAAGGTCGCACCAAACATCTTCGCAAGTGCGGAATTTACAAATAACCGCTTTGTTGTTGTGCGCTTTACGATCGCCAAACCAATTGGGCTGTTCTTTAGAAGTTGTTTGAGTTAAATATTAGTTTGTTGTGTGATTTTATACAGATATTTTTGAAACTTATTTAGCGTTCTCTTTTTATAGGATTGGCTAAATCGTTACAAGATTAAGCTTTTCGGCGTAACAGCTTTCTGGGGTCGCGGGCTTTATTGCCGCGGCGGATTTCAAAATGGAGTTGGGGTGAAGAGACGCTGCCTGTCGAGCCTATGGTCGCGATGTCTTGACCGCGTTTAATTTTTTGCCCCCGTTTGACCAAAAGCTTGTCGTTATGAGCGTAAGCTGTGACCCAGCCGCCAGAATGCTTGATTAGTAATAAGTTACCAAAGCCTCTTAATTCATTGCCCGCGTATGCGACAACGCCGTTTTCAGCAGCCTGGACGCGGGTCCCCCTGCCGGCTTGGATGTTTATGCCGTCGTTGCGCAACCCTTTGGCTTTGGCCCCATAATTGGAAATGATTCGGCCTTGAACTGGCCATAAAAATCCTTTTTTTGAAGTTTTGGGTGGTGCGGATATGGCATTTCGAACGTTCCGAGCATTAGCTTTCGCAACCTTAAGCTTGGGTGGAGATACCCATGCCGGAGATTTTGTTTTGTTTTTTCTAGGCGCAACGGACTTTTGGCTTGGTGCGGCCTTTGGGCTGACTGCAATGGTTTTCGATGCTGTAGTTTTTTTGACGAAAGAGGCTGAGTTCACACCTGAAGGTAAAATAAGCCGGTTGCCCACATGAATAACATATGGCTTTTTCAGGCCATTCATCCGGGCCAATTCAAAAGCGTTTACATCGTATCTGTTCGCAAGGCTAAACAACGTATCTCCGCGCGCAATATTATGGGCTTTGGCATGCGGCAAAACGATGCGCTGGCCAATATGCAAAATAAACGGAGCCGTTAAGTTGTTGGTTTCGATAATCGCCTGCATGGGAACACGGTGGCGGCGTGATAAGGCAAAAACGGAGTCGCCCTTTCGCACAACAACGGCGCTTGCACCAACAAATGAACTCCCGCTGTTGCCTGATGGCCGGTTTACGTCACGTAGCGCATTATCGCTGGCGGGCCATTGAGCATAGCCGCATCCGCCCAATACACTAAGCATGAGGATCACAGACATTAGACTTGGAATTGTATTTGGTGTGCGCATAGGACGGATTATCGTCAAGGATGGGCGATACCGCAATGGGGGATCATGGGGTAAGCGGATTTAATGATTATTTGTCAGCAACACCGGGCAGCAATGGAACAAAGCGAACGGCCCCTAAATCCTCGGTTTCTGCGCCTTCTTCGGTGCGGGTCACACGAACGAGGCGTTGGTCGTGTTCGTCGACGCCAATGGGAATGATCATGATCCCGCCGATGGCCAATTGCTCTAACAGCACTAACGGCACGTCTTCAGCAGCTGCTGTGACCATGATTCGCTCAAACGGGGCTTGTTGGGGCCAACCTTCCGAGCCATCACCGATGATCGCTGTAATATTGGTTAAGCTCATTTGTTTGAAGCGGACTTCTGCTTCGTCGTGCAATTGCGGGTGACGCTCGATTGAGTAAATCCGCCGACACAAGGGCGATAACACAGACGTTTGATAACCCGACCCGGTACCCACTTCCAAAACTTTGGTTCGGTCCGTAACCCTTAAAGCTTGCGTCATTAATCCTACGACGAACGGTTGGCTTATGGTTTGATGGCGACCAATAGGGAGCGCCACGTTTTCATAAGCGCGTGACTTGAAGGGATCAGGCAAAAAAATCTCGCGTGGGACGCCTTCAATGGCTTTCAATACGGCCGGGTCCGTAATTCCGTCATTGCGTAATTCTGCGATCAACTGGGCAATGTTTTTGGTGGAATTCACTTAAATGTAGCTTTCAGTTTTTTTAAGCTGTCACTATGTGTTAAATCAGTGCTGAGGGGGGTGATGGAGATCGCACCGCGCAGAACGGCTTCCAAATCTGTACCCTTTGCAGAGCGGTCTTCGTCGCGTTGGGGGCCAATCCAATAATATTTCGCGCCCCGGGGGTCGGTGCCTGGGGTTAAATCACCGCCAATTTTCCGTCGCCCTTGGCGTGTGATTTCAATCCCGGTAACGGCATTGACGTTAACCGGTGGAAAGTTGACGTTCAGTAATATATTGGATGGCAAATCAGTTTTTGATAATTGTTTCATGACGATGGGCAGCCAATGTTCAGCCGTGGCCCAATGAACGGTTCGGTTATCTGAGTAAACTTGGCTGAAAGCGATGGAGCGGACACCCAAAAGTGCGCCTTCCATGGCGGCGGCTACGGTGCCGGAATAGATGACATCTTCGCCAATATTGCCGCCTTTATTTATTCCTGCTAAAACGATATCCGGGCGGCATTCTTTCATGACTTCTGAAATGCCTAAAAGAACGCTGTCGGTTGGGGTGCCATCTACGCCATAGCGTTGCTTTGAGATTTTGCGAATGCGTAACGGGCGTCTTAGGGTCAATGAATGGCTGGTCGCACTTTGTTCCGTTTCAGGGCCAACCACCCAGACCTCTTTAACCAACGGCTTAATGGCACGTTCTAAGGCTTTTAGTCCCGGTGCGCCAACGCCATCATCGTTCGAGATCAGAACCCGTGCGTTTTTTAAATTCATATTCTTAACTCACTGAGACCTTAATGACGTCGATTCCACCCATATAGGGCCTTAAAGCTACTGGGATGATGATCGATCCGTCTTCTTGCTGATAGTTCTCAAGAACGGCAATTAACGTCCGGCCAATAGCCAACCCAGAACCATTTAAGGTATGGACGAATTTAATCTCTTTTTCGCCTTTTTCACGGTAGCGGGCTTTCATCCGGCGGGCTTGGAAATCACCACAATTAGAGCACGACGAAATTTCACGATAGGCATTTTGGCCGGGTAACCAGACCTCAATATCGAACGTTTTTCGGGCCCCAAAGCCCATGTCGCCAGTGGCCAGAACAACAG
The DNA here is from genome assembly GCA_028825025.1 of Rhodospirillales bacterium. Lineage (GTDB taxonomy): Bacteria > Pseudomonadota > Alphaproteobacteria > Rhodospirillales > Casp-alpha2 > JABMNT01. Next base: position 10,839 of record JAPKAX010000096.1, read on the forward strand.
TTCTAAACGGCAATTCAAGGCGTTTTAATATTTCTTCAGCGCATCCGGTCATGCGTTCGAGTTCAGCCGTTGAATCTTCGGCTTTCGTTACCGATACCATCTCAACTTTGCTAAATTGGTGCTGGCGGATCATGCCACGGGTGTCGCGCCCGGCGGAGCCTGCTTCAGACCGGAAGCACCACGTCATGGCAGTATAGCGGTACGGTAAATTATCGGCGTCAAGAATTTCACCAGCTACAATGTTGGTTAAAGGAACTTCTGCCGTTGGGATCATCCAATAGCCATCAGTCGTCTTGAATAAATCGTCACCGAATTTCGGCAGCTGGCCGGTGCCATACATGGTTGCGTCGTTCACCAAAGCGGGTGGGTTCACTTCAGTGTAGCCGTGTTCTTCGGTTTGTAAGTTTAGCATAAAATTGCCAAGTGCCCGCTCTAGCCGTGCTAGTGCGCCCGTTAATATGACAAATCGGGCTCCAGATATTTTGGCTGCAGTTTCGAAATCCATCATCCCAAGGGTTTCACCCAAATCGAAATGTTCTTTCGGATCGAACGCAAAAGTTGGTACGTCCCCCCAAGTCCGAACTTCAATGTTGTCCGCTTCATCATTACCAACGGGAACATCATCAAATGGGGTGTTGGGGATTGCAGATAGAACTACATTTAAATCGGCTGCGGATTCGGCTTGCTCGGCTTCAGCTTCGGCCTGTGCTTTTTTTGATTCAGAAACTTTTGCAATAATTTCTGAAGCGTCTTCGCCTTTTGATTTGGCAATTCCGATTTTTTTAGATATCGCGTTGCGTTCGGTTTGGATCTGCTGAGCCCGGGTTTGGGCGGTGCGCCGAACTTCGTCCATAGCTATCAGTTCAGCTGACCGTGACGGAAGGTTGCGTTTTTTTAAGCCTTCGTCAAATTTTCCAGGGTTTTCACGAATCCACTTAATATCA
>JAPKAX010000342.1 GCA_028825025.1 Rhodospirillales bacterium
TAACCGATAACTTCCGCATCATCTCACATCAAAACGTTCGGGTTTTGGAGTGACAAGTGTATAAAATTCTATTTCATATAGCATACAGAAAAGCACTACTGAAACATAAAGAGCAACAGATATTCACTTTCGTTAGACATAGCAATCCACTGAACTTCTTTAAGCATGAAGCATGCTCGCAATCGGTATAAATCTATCGCAAAAATTTTATTCAGATTTAGAATTTGAATTTGGTAAAGCTGAAAATAAAGGCCCAGCCTTCTATCAAGTAAATGTATTTTCAAATAGCTAGGCTTGATTTGGCCTGATAATAGTTGTTTGCTTTGTTTAAAGTTGAATATACGGAATATACTATGCAACAGTTTCTTTCATTAATCTTAGTATTTTGGGGATTGAGTGTTCCGGCCATCGCTAATGATTTTGATAAGGGAGTTACTGCGTACTCCAACAGTGATTACATAGCTGCAATTCAATTTTGGACGCCCCTCGCAGAACAAGGAAACAACCTGGCTCAGTACAACTTGGGTGTCGTGTATGAACACGGAGAAGGCGTTCCACAAGATTCTAAGACCGCCGTGAAGTGGTACACACTCGCGGCTGAACAAGGTGATGCCACAGCGCAGTTCAGTCTTGGACTTATATACCGGAACGGAAAGGGCATACCCCAGAATTATGAGACTGCGGTCAAATGGTATACTTTTGCGGCTGAACAAGGATATACCAAAGCACAATACAATCTTGGTCTGATGTATTATAATGGGGAAGGCGTTCCAACAGACTTTGTGTATGCGCATATGTGGGCAGATATTTCTGCCTCCAAAGGAAGCAGACTGGCCATAAAACTTCTCAAGCTTCTGATTAAAAAAATGCATTCAACGCAGATTGCAGAAGCACGCGTTCTCACCAGAAAATGTATAGCTAAAAACTATAGGGATTGTTGATACGGTACCCTTAGCTCACTTATCATTGACCATTATCCACAAGCAAACATGAGGTGGTATTCTTTGATAGACTACGCTTGCAATTTCAGTTAGGTCAACATACCAAAAATGCAGTTGAGAGCGTTTGACGCCAACCGCGGATTAAATGCGATCAGCGACATCTAATCGTACAAAAGCATAGGTGAAATTTGAGAAAGCTCGACTTAAAAAAATCTGAAGTTATTTTTCAGAAAGGCGATCTGGCCAATGGGCTATATCTAATTACTCAGGGCAGTGTTGGCATATTCATGCCAACAAACGACGGTAGAGAACCAGACTTCATCCTGCCGGTAAACGAGATTTTTGGCGAAATGGGTGTGATTGATGGCGAGTTGCGCATGGCAACGGCCCGGTCGATGGAACCCAGCCAGGTCCTGCTTGTCAGCAAGAGCGAATTTGAACAAAAAGTAGCAGATTCCGATATATTTGTTCGTGCTGTGGTCAGAACCCTGTCTGACCGGTTACGCAAAGCGCAAAAATTACGTTAAATTATAAAAAATTTTAACTGCACCCGACATAGGTCGCTCTATGTTCTCCATCTCGTCTAGATATCTATGATTTAACAATGGCCTGCTTGAATCCCTCATAACCAAAAAAGATGTTTGGGTTGGTTAATCCGGCACCAATTTCATCCAACTGGTTATCACTGCGCTGCGGTGCGTGGTGACAGATGGCCATTTGCACTAGACCCGCATCTTCATAAAACTTTAAGCCCTGTTCTATGGATGAATGACCCCAACCCTTTTTGGCGCCAAGTTCCGCTTCGGTAAACATGCCGTCCCAAATCAATAGATTCGCCCCACTGGAAAAATCACACAACCCCTCCAATTGTTCTGGAACATATTCATTATCCTGCAAATAGACAAAGGCTCCGTCATCTGTTTGGATTTTATATCCCATACTGCCGCCGGGATGCGACAATTCTATTGTTTGTATATCCACCTCGGGCTGCATCATATTTCTGACAGTATTAAAGTTATAAAACTTCAAATGTGTAAGCATGGTAACAATATCAACCGGAAAATACCCACCAGAAAAATATGTTTGAATCATATTTTTCAAAACACCCTTATTCACCAGAGAACTGCATAAAATGATCTCGCCCTTATGGGTAAATAAGTTAAAATTGAATGGTAAACCTTGGATATGATCGTGGTGAAAGTGAGTGAATATAATGACCACTGTACGATCTTCCTTCAGTTTCACACTCTGAAAACCGGTACCTGCGTCAAAAATAAACTGATATTTATTCGTCACCACCTCATAACACGACGTATGACCCCCGTATTTAATCGTCGAGGATGAGGGCATCGGTATTGAGCCTCGCACACCATGGAATTCAACAAACATCACCAACACTCCAGATTTTGTTCACGTGACCAATCTACCACAAGCGTCCCAAAAATAAAGCCAGATCAACACAT
>JAPKAX010000097.1 GCA_028825025.1 Rhodospirillales bacterium
CTTTGCCTTCGCTTCGTTCGACAAACCAGGGATATTCGAGAAATCTAAATCATTAGGTATTTTCAAAGCTTCGTCTCTGCGAAAAGCCCTAATGTCGGCATCTTGTCTGTCGAGATAATGCACATACAATGAGTCTATTTCGAGCTGCTTGGCTATTTTTTCTGGCGTTTCTTGGAGGCTAGGCCAAATATTGATCAAGCTCTTGAACGTAACATCTGGATAAGCCAGCAAATCCATTGCTGAACGCCGCTTGCCATCGGACTTTACATCAATTCCGAGTCCTTGAAGTTCATTTGGCGTCTTAATAAGATTACTTATTTGGTCCTTCCAATAGCCAAGTACCTTAAATTTATCACGATACGTGTCTATACGCGTCGTACCCACACAGCCTACACCATATCCCATTTCGGTTAGGCGTTGGTCTGCGTTATCGGCACGTAACTTCAAACGATACTCTGCCCGCGATGTAAACATTCGGTACGGCTCTTTCGTCCCCAATGTCACTAAATCATCAATCATCACTCCAATGTATGCATCGGCCCGGTCTAATGCGAACGCATCTTGGCCGCTCACAAGCCGCGCAGCGTTGATACCCGAGATCAAGCCCTGTGCGCCGGCTTCTTCATAGCCTGTGGTGCCGTTAATTTGGCCGGCTAAGAACAAACCTGGCGCTTTTCGGGTCTCGAGCGAGGGCTTAAGTTCGCGCGGATCGACAAAATCATACTCGATGGCATAGCCTGGGCGTATAATAACCGCGTTCTCAAGCCCGGGTATTGTTTTTAAAAGAGCTTCTTGGACCGATTTCGGCAGGGATGTAGAAATACCGTTGGGGTAAACTGTTGGGTCATCCAGCCCTTCAGGCTCTAAAAAAATTTGATGGCGATCGCGGTCGGCAAAGCGCACAACCTTGTCTTCAATAGACGGGCAATAGCGCGGACCCGTGCTTTCAATCTGGCCAGAATAAACAGCTGATTGATGAATATTGTTAGCTATAATTTTATGAGTCGTCGCATTGGTATGGGTAATATGGCACGGCACCTGCGGCGTTGTGATTTTGTCAGTTAAATATGAGAAGGGGAGCGGGGGCGTGTCGCCCGGCTGCTCAACCAATCCTTTATAGTTAATTGTCCGACCATCAAGACGCGGCGGTGTTCCGGTTTTCAAACGGCCCAACCGAAAACCCAGCCGCTTAAACGTATAACTCAGCCCAACAGAACGGCGATCATCCACACGCCCGGCCGGAATTTGATTTGTGCCAATATGAATAAGCCCACGCAAGAATGTACCCGTGGTGATAATAACCGCACCGGCTTTATACGACTTTCCAGCTTCCGTCCGTACGCCAATGACGTGCCCCCGCTTATCAACGATTAAATCGTCAACAGCTTCAGCTCGAATTTCGAGGTTATCCTGATTGTCCAACAGGTCTTGAATGGCATTGCGATAGAGTTTGCGATCTGCCTGGGCTCTAGGGCCTCGCACTGCAGGGCCTTTACTTTGATTCAACACACGGAACTGGATACCGCCCTTATCAATGGCTTTGCCCATAATGCCGTCTAAGGCGTCAATTTCGCGTACCAACTGCCCCTTGGCTAGGCCGCCAATGGCAGGGTTGCACGACATTTCGCCAATTGTTTCAACCTTATGGGTCAGCAGAAGGGTTTTGGCCCCCATGCGTGCAGATGCCGCCGAAGCTTCACTGCCTGCGTGTCCGCCGCCAATAACGATTACATCATATGTGCCCATCATGGGGCGAAATGTAAGGATGCACGATAGAGAAGTCAATCAGGATTAGGGCCTGCGGCTTTCTAAATTATAAGACTTAGCTGTGAAAACTGTTTCACGTGAAACAATTTTTTAATGTTGAGGCAGCTTGATGTGTTTATGATGAATGTTTCACGTGAAACATCATAAATAAAGATTTGTATATTTATAAGTTCGTGGACCCCTATTATTTTCCAATACAGAAGTCTTTGAAAATCACATCTAACAGATCTTCAACATCAACCCGGCCCGTGATCTTTCCTAATGCCGCGCACGCGGTCCGCAAATTTTCAGCTGCTAATTCGGGGTGTTCAATGAGGGAAGGGATCTCCTCGAAGCGATTTAGCGAACTCAAACAGTCCTGCAATGCTGTGCGGTGACGTTCCCGGGTTAAACTAGGTTGTTCAGACAACTCAAAACGATCTTTGACTTTGGTTTTTAAGATATCAAGTAAATCTGAAACCCCTGACCCGGTAAGAGCTGATATATGTATGGTTTGGGCTTTTGGAAGATCGGCAACAACAACATTCAAGTCAGATTTATTTAAAGCGATAAGCGTTTGAGTGTCTATTAACGCCAGTATTTCAGAGGAGAAAAGAGGGGTTTGAGAAGGATCGGCAACAATGATTTTAAAATCGGCGTCATCCGCTTGAGATAGAGCGCGGCGAACACCCTCGACTTCGATGTCATCTGAGGTATCACGAATGCCCGCGGTGTCAGAAAGAATAACCGGAATTCCGGCTAGATCTAAATGAACTTCAATCACATCGCGTGTTGTCCCCGCTGTTTCAGAAACTATAGCTGCATCCCGTTGTGCTAATTGATTAAGCAGGCTCGATTTACCTGCATTTGGCCGGCCCAGTAGAGCAACCCGGACACCATCACGCAATCGTTCGCCACGATGGCCAGTATCTAAATGATCTGAAACGCTTAATTTTAGGGTTTGGACCAGTTCTCTTACTTCTGCTTCCAATCCAACTGGGATGTCTTCTTCAGCAAAGTCGATTGTCGTTTCTAAATATGCGGAAGCCCGGAGCAGGCGATGTCGCCAATCTTCATACAAATCACCAAGCGCGCCTTGCATTTGGCGTAAGGCTTGATCGCGTTGAGCTGTGGTTTCCGCATCGACCAGATCTGCAAGGCCTTCAGCGGAAGTCAAATCCATTTTGCTATTCTCAAAGGCCCGGCGGGTAAACTCACCAGGTTCCGCCATCCGAAACCCATCCATTCGCGATAAAGCACCCATAACGCCATCGACAACCGCGCGACCCCCATGAACATGAAGCTCAACGACATTTTCACCAGTAAAACTAGCGGGGGCCGGGAACCAGAGGGCGAGGGCTTGATCTAGCAAGTTTTGTGATTGTGGATCAACTAGAGAGAAACGTGTTGCAACCCGTGGGACTGGAGATTTAGAACATAAAATGCTAAAAACCGATTCGGATGCGTCACCAGATATTCGGATAACGGCAACTCCGGCTTTTCCAATGCCGCTGGCGAGTGCATATATCGTTCCAGGATTCATTGCCAAATCAAAACGTCATTAATAGATATGCGACGTGAAGTAACCATTATTTGTTTGCCTCCAACACTACGTCATTTACATAATTCCCTTTTTTCATGTGTTCAATCAACACATGGTCAACATCTGCTGTCGTTTCGCACTTATACCAAACACCTTCTGGGTAGATAACAAAGTTCGGCCCAAGCTCGCAGCGTTCTAAACATCCAGTGCTTTTGATTCGGGTCCGGTCCGACCCCAGCTCTTTAGCTTTGGCCTTCACATAAGTCCGTAATTTATCTGAACCACGCGGAAAGCCGGCCTCGCACTCATTAGTGCAAAAAAACGCATGCTGCGTATAAACTAGGTCATAGTGTTTAGGGCTATTACTCACCAATTAGTTTCCGTCTTTAGATGTATGTGTTGATCCCGGTTTGCCAAATTGCGACCAAAGCATTTTTTACGATTACTCAAATCCTTGAACTTCAACAGGCATCACCGTTTAGACAAATGCTTCTGGGTCCATAGATGATATATTGGCTTTCATCCGATTTTCAATTTTTTTTATCATATTTTCTTATATGAGTTTAACGTTCTGTAAATCCAAAATAAATGCGCTTCTTCTGGTGTGCAATTGATGTCAAAAGTGATTTTCACAGGGTTCGGGGTTAATTAAAAAATAACTGTTATTTCTCAATCTTTAGAAGCAAAGTAATTACCTAACAACGAGCTGGCAACTAGCTCGTAAATTCAATATTTCAGGAGCTGCATGACCCATAACCACCTATCCGATCAATCCAGCCCCTATCTAAGACAACACAAGGATAATCCCGTACATTGGTACACTTGGGGACCCGAGGCTTTCGATGCTGCCAAACAGCAAAACAAACCCATCCTGTTATCGGTTGGTTATGCCGCTTGTCATTGGTGCCATGTCATGGCTCACGAGAGTTTTGAGAATGATGCCATAGCAGGCTTAATGAATGATTTATTTATCAATATAAAAGTTGACCGCGAGGAACGCCCCGATATCGACCATATTTATATGAACGCTTTGCATATGTTAGGCGAGCAGGGCGGCTGGCCCCTAACCATGTTTTTAACACCCAAGCGCGACCCGTTTTGGGGCGGCACTTATTTTCCATCAACGCCTAAATATGGCCGCCCTAGTTTTCCTCAAATACTGCAACAAACCTCCCAGACCTACCGGGAGGACCCAGACCGCTTAGCCCATAACGTTACGGCTTTAAAAGAAGGGCTAAAGCAATTATCTGCTCCAAAAGCTGGGGGTGTATTATCAGTCGAAATATTGAATACAACATCGAACGCTTTGGTTAATAGCATCGATGACCAATATGGCGGCACCCACGGAGCCCCTAAATTTCCACAACCCAATTTTTTCAGGTTCTTGTGGAATACTTATAAACGAACAGGCGATACGTCGTATAAAAGTGCCGTCTTAATTACGCTCGATAACATGTGTCAGGGTGGCATCTATGATCATTTAAGCGGTGGATTTGCCCGTTATTCAACTGATGAATATTGGCTCGCGCCACATTTCGAGAAGATGTTATATGACAACGCCTTGTTGATCGAGTTGATGACTGATGTCCACAAAGAGACGAAATCGTCTTTATACATGCAACGCATATACGAGACCATCACTTGGTTGCTGCGGGACATGAAAAACGGGCAGGGTGAGGCCTGTGGCTTCGCCGCCTCATTTGATGCGGATAGTGAAGGGGTTGAAGGTAAGTTCTGTGTGTGGTCAGAGGCTGAAATAGACACCCTGTTAGGTGATGCGTCGCCGATATTTAAAGAGGCTTATGGCGTTACAGCTGATGGAAACTGGGAAGGCCACAACATCCTAAACCGGTCCCATAACATGGCCTTTTTATCAGACACTGAAGAGGCGGGTTTGAGAGCATCACGGATTAAACTATTCGAACAACGCGAAAAACGCATACAGCCGGTGCGCGACGATAAAGTATTGGCTGATTGGAACGGCATGATTATTGCCGCTCTTGCAAAAGCATCAAATGAGTTCAACCAAGCCGTATGGATGGATGAGGCAGAATCAGCCTATACTTTCGTTAAAACGCAAATGAACAACACTGGTCGTATGCATCACAGTTGGTGCGCAGGAAAGGCAGATCACCCTGCGACCTTAGATGATTATGCCCAAATGGCACGCGCCGCCTTAGTGTTGTATGAAACAACAACGCAAAACAGGTATTTAAAAGACGCTATCGAATGGGTAGTGACGCTATATAACCATTATTGGGACACTGAAGACGGTGGTTATTTTATAAGCGCTGACGATACAACAGATACTATCGTCCGCCCTAAAACCGCCCAAGATAGTGCGGTACCAGCCGGCAATGGGATCATGGTTGAGGTTCTGGCGCGATTATTCTTCATAACCGGTAATTCAGATTATGAAGACCAGGCAAATCAGTTAATCAGTGCCCTAACACCAGAGGACCCGCGCGCAAGCTTGCATCAGCCCACGTTGATGTGTGGATTTGAGTTGCTAATAAGCAGCACTCAAGTCGTATTAATTGGAGATGCAAATGAGGAAAGCCTTAAGCAAATGCACAAAACGGCGTTATCAACAGCAGCAACAAATTTGATCGTTAGCTTCATATCACCAGATGAGGAGTTACCGTATTACCATCCGGCGTATGGCAAAACAGCAATCGATGACAAAACAACCGCTTACGTGTGCGAAGGTACTATATGCGGATTACCAATTACAGATATAGCCAGATTAAAGGCCGCCCTTTGATTCGGCGGCGAATCGTTCAACAACAGGATCCGCGTCACCATGTTTAATGCTCTTAGCCTTGCATCTCCAGTTGGGACTTTGAGTGTCTTCGAAAACCGAGGGCAGATCATCGCCGTTAAATGGGGAGATCAAATAGAAGGGGAGGCGTCGGATATTTTAATTGAGGCGCGGAACCAATTAAACGCCTATTTTAACGGAAAGCTTAAAAGCTTTGATCTGCCCCTAAATATAAGCGGCAGCGATTTTCAAAAGAGCGTTTGCCAGTTAATGCTAGAAATCCCTTACGCTGAAACGTGGACCTATGGAGATATAGCAAAAAAGCTCAACTCCAGCGCTCAGCCTGTGGGTGGTGCGTGTGGGCGTAACTCAATACCGATCATCATACCGTGTCACCGGGTTATGGGGGCAAAAGATAAAATGACCGGATTTTCTGGATCAGGCGGCGTTAAAACCAAAGAAATGTTATTACGACATGAGGGCTGGATGCCAAACGAACCGAATTTATTCACATAAGTCCCTTTTGCGTTTTCTCTACTGCTGATTGGTGCTAAACGAAATTAACCTGACTTCATATTCATCTTCTTCTCGGAGCAAATCCATGTCTAATCCCATATCAGCTGTCGATCCTGAAGGCCTTCTTGAATATTCAGTCGTTTTCACGGACCGCTCGCTTAATCATATGTCTATGTCATTCCAAGACGTCATGCGCGATATTTCGACGACCCTCAAAAAAGCATATAACGCCCATGCAACGGCCATCGTTCCCGGCGGCGGCACCTATGCAATGGAAGCGGTGGCACGGCAGTTTGCTACAGACAAAAAGACTTTGATTATCCGCAATGGCTGGTTCAGCTTCCGCTGGACGCAAATCTTCGATATGGGGAATATCCCTGCATCCTCAACCGTGCTAAAAGCCCGCCCGGTTACATCCGGATCTCAATCTACTTTTGCCCCAGCGCCAATTGATGAAGTGGTTGCTGCTATCAATGCTGAAAAGCCTGATTTGGTATTTGCGGCCCACGTTGAAACCGCAGCCGGTATCATCCTGCCAGATGATTACATGAAAGCCGTTGCCGAAGCAGTTCACGCAAACGGCGGCATGTTTGTATTGGATTGTATCGCATCGGGTACCATTTGGGTTAATATGAAAGACATCGGCGTTGATATTTTGATTAGCGCACCACAAAAAGGCTGGAGCGCCTCACCTTGTGGGGGTTTGATTATGTTTAACGAGACCGCACGCGCAGCCATTGATGCAACCACGAGTTCAAGCTTCGCCATCGACCTTAAAAAATGGCTGAGCATTATGGAAGCTTACGAGAATGGTGGGCATGCCTACCACGCGACTTTGCCAACCGACGCAATTGTTAAATTCCATGCTGCAATGAAAGAGACCGAAGCCTTTGGTTTCGCGAAGGTTAAAGAAGCCCAACAAGCGCTCGGAACCAAGGTTCGCGCCTTATTAGGTAAAAAGCAATACCGCTCCGTTGCGGCTGCAGGGTTCGAGGCACCAAGTGTTGTAGTTTATCACACAGACGACGCTGACATCCATAGTGGCAAAAAGTTTGCTGCTTTGGGCATGCAAATCGCTGCTGGTGTGCCGCTTCAATGTGACGAGCCCGCTGATTACAAAACCTTCCGCGTGGGATTGTTCGGTCTTGATAAACTGAAAAACATCGACCGCACAGTAGCCCATTTGGACAAAGTCCTGACTGAAATTTTGTAGGTCCGAACATATGAAAATCACAGAAGTCAAAACACACATCATTGAAACCAGCCTATCCGAGCCTTTTTACTGGGCCATTGGTGAAGCAGTTAAACGGGGATCGTGCATTGTTGAGATCATCACCGATAACGGGCTAGTCGGTTGGGGCGAATGCTTTGGACCGGCGCGTCCGGCGGCAGCTATGGTTGAGGCTTACAAACCGTGGGTCATTGGAGCGGACCCCTTGGCGACGGATAAAATTTGGCAAAATTTATATGCCTCATTTCGCGATCAAGGCCAGAAAGGTGTCCCAATTTGTGCCATAAGCGGTATCGATATTGCACTTTGGGATATTAAGGGCAAACACTTCAACGCTCCTGTACATCAATTAATGGGTGGTCCCATCCGCACCGAAGTCAACGCATATGCCACTGGTACCTACCGCAAACATAGCGGTGATCCGTTGGAATACATTGTTGAAGAGGTTTTGGGTTATCAAGCCGAAGGGTTTACAGCCGCCAAGCTTAAAATCGGTTTCGAGGTTGATGAAGATGCAGCTTTAATTGAAGCAGTACGTAATGCGGTTGGCCATGATTTTGGCTTAATGTTAGACGCTAACCACGGTTATGATTCCATCGATGCCATTCGCTTAGCCCAAAAAGTGGAGCATTTGAATTTGGGTTGGTTTGAAGAGCCAGTTCCGCCTGAAGACTTAGAAGGCTATTTGGCAGTTAAGGCTTCAACGTCTATTCCCATGGCCGGTGGTGAATGTGAATATACCCGCTTTGGCTTCCGCGAAGTTCTTAAATTAGGGGCTATTGATTATTTGCAGCCAGATATTTGTGCGGCTGGTGGTTTGAGTGAATGCAAGAAGATTGCCGATATGGCCAATGCCTTTGGAGTGCGGTTGGTCCCCCACGTTTGGGGAACGGGCATTGGGCTTTCAGCTGGATTGCATTTATTGAGCGTACTTCCCCACAATCCGCCGGGCCGACGCCCGTGGGAACCAATGCTTGAATTTGATCGGTCCGAACACCCAGCCCGCCAAGCAATTATGAAAACCCCGATTGAGCATGTAGGCGGCGTTGTCCAAATTCCAGCCGGACCCGGATTAGGGATAGAGATCGATCGCGACGCCTTGGCAACATTTACTGTAACTTAAAAGACGACAAAATGTCTAAGAAACCAAATGGCCGTAATGCCTATGACCATGGTTGCTAACAGGCTGCGGCTTAATATAGCAACTGCGGCTGCAATAGCACCGGCAATCCATTCATTAGGACCGCCGGATAATAAAGAGACCGATACAAGTGCCACAATCAAGCAACCTGGCAGGGATTGAAGGATGCGAGCCCACGCTCCAGATTGTGGCAACCGTGCGCCCAACATCGCACCAGCCATTCGAATGCTAAACGTCGCGGCCGCCAAGCCCAAAATAACTAGCCAAATGTCATCCATTGCGTCTTAACCCAGCTAACGTTGCACCAGCGACGCCACCCGCAATCATCGCCCAAGATCCATCAACAAATCCCGGCAAGATCAATAAAGCGACGACTACAAATGACGTTACCCACGGAATAAAATCCCAGTGACACGTCCATAAAGAGCGCGCAATCGCAATAAAAGCAGCGGTGAAAGCGAAATCCGTTCCCAGTGCGCGTGGATCTGGAATAGCCGTGGCGAAAGTAACACCGGCAATCGTCGCCATCAGCCAAACCAAAAGCATCATCAAACCAGCGCCGACCAAGTACCAGTAGCCGACAGACCTCCCCTCGGCACGAGCCGACAACATCAACGCCCAGTTTTCGTCTGTCGTCAGGTGTGCACCCAAAACTACTTGCCAAAAAGGCCGCCCAGCATAAACATCGCGGATTGATGCGGTAATCAACAAAAGCCTCAAGTTAAGGGCCGCACCCGCGATAATAGCAACCAGAGCTCCGCCACCAGAAACTATACGCTCAACCGCAATAATTTGAGATGCACCGGCAAAAACAGTTGTGCCCATGATGCCGACTTGAAGTTCGTCCATATGAGCTTGCGCAGCCAACAGCCCAAAGGCCAAACCATAAATACCCGCCCCAATAGCAAGCGGCACGACCTCTTTGAAGCCATTGATAAATTCTTGGGTGTTGTTTCCAGACTTAAACATTTTCAACTCATATCCTGATCTTTGCACTTTAGCCACATTAGAGGCACATTAAAGACACATAGGCACAAATGTTCAGATCAATTGAAGCTTGTTAAAAACGCCAAAATTTCCTTAAATACCGCATCTTAATTCTTATAAGCTCACAGGAACCAAACAATGACAAAAGCCATCCGTATTTATAAAACTGGCAGCTCAGACGAAATGAAGTGGGAAGACGTTAATATTGCAGCACCCGGTGCTGGCCAAGTGGCGATCAAACAAACGGCTGTTGGTTTAAACTTTTTGGACGTTTATCAGCGTAGCGGCATGTATGCAGGCGATAGTTTCCCAGTCACGCTTGGTAATGAAGGTGCCGGTGTAGTCACAGTTGTTGGTAAGGGTGTATCTGAATTTGCCATTGGCGACCGAGTTGCATATGGCTCCGGTGGTGGCATGGGCGCTTATGTAGAAGAGCGCATCATCGACATCGCCAACTTGGTCCAGATTCCAAAAGGCGTCGACGACAATACCGCTGCTGCGATGATGCTTAAAGGCATGACCGCCATGTATTTACTACGTCGAACATACGAAGTAAAATCCGGTGATATAATTTTAGTTTGGGCTGCAGCGGGTGGCGTTGGGCAAATTTTGGTGCAATGGGCAAAGCACCTGGGCGCGACCGTTATTGGCATTGTCTCAACATCGTCGAAAGCAGAAACCGTTAAAGCCTTAGGTATAGACCATGTGATTTTGCACAAAAGCGAAGACGTTGCAGCGCGGGTCAAGGAAATCACCGGCGGCAAAGGGGTTAATGTGTCATACGACAGCGTTGGCAAAGCAACGGTTGATACCTCTCTTGCCTGCTTAAGTCCTTTTGGCATGTTGGTCAGCTACGGCAATTCATCTGGCCCAATTACAGATTTTGCGGTTGGCAAATTAGCTGGCGGCGGATCATTATTTATCACGCGCCCAACGTTGGTCACTCACACAGCAACCCGTGAACTCTTAATCGATTGCGCAAAGCAATTGTTTGCGGTTGTTGCCAGCGGTGCTGTTAAAATCAACATCGGTCAAACATATGCCCTATCAGATGCCAAACAGGCACATGATGATTTAGAAGCATCCCTAACGTCGGGGTCTACGGTCCTTCTTCCGTAAATTCTAATTAAAACGATCTGTTATAAGAAGCGGGTTCGCAGTTGCGGGCCCGTTTCTTTTTATATCAATAAACAGAAACGGTTGTTCTCACGGATATTCCATGATAGCCGTTCACTCAATTATTGATATTGCAGCAGAACCACGTTCGCGAATGCAAACATTCTTTCGGTTTTGCTCTAATTTGGAGAAATTAAATGGCTGATATACCCGAAGCTGGCGCTGTTGTAGACGCTGAAAACCTACCCCCCATAGTCATTAACGCCCAATACATTAAAGATTTATCGTTTGAGGCCCCTTCCGCACCAGGCATCTTTCAAGAGATGCAGCAAAAAACGCCTGATATTAATGTAAGCGTTAACGTTGATAGTAATATGTTTGAGAAAAACGTTTATGAAATTGTTTTAACCATCGCAGCACATGCCACAGTCGATAAAGAAACAGCGTTTTTGCTTGAACTTGAATATGCCGGTGTTTTCACATTAAACTGCGAGCCCGAGCACATTCATCCAATGGCATATATTGAATGCCCACGCTTACTGTTCCCTTTCGCTCGCGCAATTCTTGCTAACACAACCCGCGAAGGTGGTTTCCCGCCGTTAATGTTGGGAACCGTTGATTTTGTTGCGATGTTCCAGCGCGAAATGGAAAACCGGAAGACAG
>JAPKAX010000343.1 GCA_028825025.1 Rhodospirillales bacterium
ACCCGGCAACCCCTTATTTGACAAAAGTGTTTGGGTTTACCGATGTGACTTATGTATCAACCTCGAGTTCTGCGGCGGCCCTTGAAGGGGCAATTCGGGTGGCTGAAGATTAATTGACACTTTGGATTTGAAAATTGCTGCTTAATTTATCAGCTCGCCTTTGATAAGCGACACCGCAACCAACCACATAACGGCGCACACTATTCCATCCAACAGGCGTGCGCCACCTTTGGTTTTGAAAAAAGGAGCCACATTTACCGAAAATACAGCAAGGCCGTAGAACCAAATGCACGAGGCAAGAATGGCCCCGACAGTGAAACAAGTGCGCAGAGTTAATTCGTACTGAGCCGCAATACCGCCAACCAAAACAAGGGTATCTAAATAAACATGTGGATTTAAAAACGTCAGAGCTAAGGTTGTTAGGGCAATTTTCCAAACCCCATGCGGATTGGCAGCATTTACATCCCAATGCATGGGTTCTGGGTTCAAAACAGCCAATACTGATTTGGCCCCATAAACGCTTAAAAACAACGCGCCACCCCATGCGGCGATACTTTTAAGCAGCGGGTCCGATGCGATGAGCGATCCAACCCCTGCTGAGCCTATGGAAATTAATAAAGCATCAGATAGAAAACAAAGGGTGGCTATAAAGACGACCCGTTGTCCCCGCACTCCTTGGCGGATCAAATAGGCGTTTTGGGCACCGATTGCGATAATTAATCCGCCACCAAGCCCAAACCCTTTAAGGGCTGCAATCAAATATGGTAGATAGAATGAAATCACGTTAAGCGCTTATTTAAATTCAAGTATAACTTGATCAACCATCAAGTTATCATATATAAAATCACACATTAGCATCTATCAAAAACCTTAAAATATCTCATTAAAAGTCTTGGTTTTGTTGACTTTACTATAAAAAACACTATCATCCTCTATCATATACAGACATTCGTTATCACAACAAATCGCTGCCAATTTGGAGAGATAAATGCCAAAACTAAATTTGACTGACACCGCCGTTGAGCGATTAAAGCTCCCTGCATCTGACAAAAGCCCGATTGATTACTGGGATAGCACTCTAAGCGGACTGGGGCTACGGATTTCATCTAGTGGGCGCAGAACATTCAATGTCCAAGTTAATGTGCTCCGCGATGGTCACCGACGTGACACCCGCATAAAGCTTGGCGTCTATCCAGAAATCTCACTAGCGGAAGCCAGAGCTCTGGCAATTGAACACAAACGTTTGGCAGCGGAAGGACAGTACCCAGTCGCGTTACGACAGGCAGAACGGAATGCACAAGACAGAAAATCGGCCCATTTATCGGAAACGACATTCGCCGCGGTGCGGGAACTTTTCCTTCAAGCTCACCTTCACACTCTCCGGCCCAAGACTGCCATTGAGTACAGACGCGCATTGACAAAGAACTTTACTCAATTGGATGCACTACCTCTAGAGAACATCGATACCGATATGGTACAAAAAATTCTGGATAACATTAGTGGACCCTATGCCGCAAACCGTAGCCACAGTCTTATACGTGTATTTTTCGATTGGGCAGTCAAACGTCGCATTGTGCCATCCTCTCCGGTCACAAAGATCGCGAAACTCCACAAGGAAGAAACCCGAGACCACGTTTTAACCGAGGTGGATATTAATCTACTATGGACAACGGCAGGAAAAGAGACCTACCCTTTTGGAGATTTGTTCAAGGTATTGCTGTTAACTGGGCAACGCCTAAGAGAAGTCGCAGGAATGCGCCGAGAGAATGTAGATCTTGATAAAGCGCTTTGGACCCTCCCCGGCTCAATGACCAAAAACAAAGAACTCCACACAGTACCGTTATCAGAACAGGTCATAGATATTTTACAAAGCCTTCCTAAAATTGGCGACACGTTCATGTTCACAACAATGGGCGATCGACCGATCTCAGGGTTTGGTCGATCAAGAGATCGCATTGCCGAAGCCGCGGGCGTCACAGATTGGCGATGGCATGACTTAAGAAGAACGCTTGTCACATATTGCGCGAATGATTTAGACATCCAACAGGCCGTCACCGAAGCAATAATCAATCACAAGAGCGGCTCAACCGCTGGAATTGGTGGTATTTATAACCGCGCCCGGTACACCAAACAGAAAGCCGCAGCACTCCAAGCATGGGCTAATCTACTGGACCGCATCACAGGTGAAGCCGATACCGACAATGTGGAGGAGATGGTGACAAAATGAGTAATTATGACGATGGTGAAACAGTCGAAATCATACGCATATATGCAGACCACTGCCCACCGAAATTGGAGGTTGATCATTTCCAAGGCCAAACAGAAACGGCAATTGAGCATTATAAAGCGTCAGTAACACCCCGCC
>JAPKAX010000344.1 GCA_028825025.1 Rhodospirillales bacterium
GGCGACCATAGGCGATGTTGTAATAAATTGTGTCATTAAACAAAACGGTATCTTGGGGAACCATGCCAATAGCGCTACGCAAAGAAGTTTGGGTGATATTACGTATGTTTTGGCCATCAATGAAAATGTTGCCTTCGTTGGGATCGTAAAAGCGAAATAACAGGCGTGAAATGGTCGATTTTCCAGAACCGCTAGAGCCAACTAAAGCAACTGTTTTGCCTTGCTTTACACAAAATGTGATATCCTTTAAAATCGAACGCCGTTTGTCATAATGAAAACTGACACGATCAAAGTGGACTTCACCGCCGCTAAAGATCAATGGTTTTGCATCGGCTGTATCTTCGACTTCGGCTTGTTCGCTCAATAATTTGAACATAGATTCCATGTCTGTCAGTGAGCGTTTTATTTCACGGTATACAAAGCCTAAAAAGTTGAGCGGCAGGAAAAGTTGAATGAGATATGAGTTTACCAGAACAAAATCACCAATCGTCATCGAGCCATCTTGGACCCCATATGCGGCCATAATCATCGACCCTGTAACACCAGTGGCAATAATCAGCCCTTGTCCGATGTTTAAAAAAGCTAATGAGGTGCCGCTTTTTACGGCTGCAACCTCATAGGCTCGCAGGGCTTCATCAAACCTGCTGGCCTCGTGGTCCTCATTTCCAAAATATTTAACTGTTTCAAAGTTGAGCAAGCTATCAATTGCCTTGGTGTTTGCTTCGCTGTCTGTGGCATTCATAACCCGGCGATATTTCAAGCGCCATTCCGTGATGCTCAACGTCCAGCCAATATACGCGAGTAACGTCCCAAGGGTTACCAGCGCGAAGTGAATACCATATAATTTCCATAAAATGCCACAGGTAAGTAGAATCTCAAGCAAAGTGGGTAATACATTGAACAGCATAAATCGGAGAAGAAATTCGATGCCTTTTGTACCCCGTTCAATCGCCCGACTAACGCCACCGGTTTTACGGGCCAAATGAAAGCGCAGGGATAAGCGGTGCAGATGCCTAAAGGTTTTTAGGCCAGCCATACGTATGGCACGCTGTGCAACACGGGCAAAGACAGCATCACGAAGTTCACCAAAAGCTTCAGATAAAACCCGTGTCGCGCCATAAATCAACAGCAATGCAACAGGTACAACAATCACTTCTGTCTGGTGTGTTGTTAGGATATCGACGGTTTGTTTGTAAAAGATAGGGACCGCAACGTTTGTTGCTTTAGCAAGAATTAAAAACCCCATAGCCCAAATGACGCGCACTTTGAGCCCCGCTTCTCCTGCTGGCCATAGATATGGCAACATGCTGCGTATGGTTTGCCAATCATTACGAGGGCCGGTTGTGGGGGGTAATTCTGGCATAGGACGCATAAACAGCTACTTTCTGGACTTTTGGGGTTAATCAAATAACTTTCATGATATAGGTCCATTTATCTAAAATTCCATCCTAAGCCTGTTATTTGTTTTGTCCTTATTGCTTGTATTTATAATCTTTAATATATCAATGGATGATAAAATCGGAGTATACCCGTTATACTGTATGCTGGTGCTATCGCAGTCATTGGAGTACCTATATATTAGTCAACTAATATGATTTTATGGTGTGAGCGGTTACGATTTTGCAAATTCGCATACGCTGATCTATGACGACAGTTTTCAAATTAGCTTATTGTTACAATTTTCAACATAACCAGCGTTGCAGATAAAGCCTTTTTTGAGCTAAAGTAATTTGATTCTGATTTGGTTATTACCGATTGGAATTTACCACGAACAAGTGGCTTGTATTTTATTAGGTGCGTCCGCCAAAAAGGAGATGCACCGAACCCATATGCATCGATTATTATGCTAACCGGGTACACAGAGTTGCAGCGCGTAAAGCAAGCACGTGTTTCTGGAATTTCAGCATTCCTTTCAAAATCATAAAGTGCTAAATCTTTGTATGTGCTATTAGTGTCTCTTGTTGATAATAAGCGCCCTTTATTAGCAATAAAAGGTTTTTTGGCCCCGATCGAAGATCGTCTTGGGTAGCCCCGTTTTAGGGTCGTGCACGCCGTAAAGGTCGACCAAAAACTTAAATGAAAGAGCTTGATTATGGCTGATTCTTCAATAATTCGTCTTCCTAATCACATTAGTAGAAAAGTTTCGAAGACTGGTAGCCTCAATCCGAAAGACGCAATTTTAACAGCCTAGAATGCCGCTGGGGAGTTAGCGAATGAGTATCAAGGGTGGATCATTAATGATTTGAATGATCTTTTGACTAAATTTCAAAAGTTTGCGTCAACGGAAGATGTTTCAAGTTGTGATGTTTCTGAAATATTTGATATTACGCATGAAATCAAAGGCCAAGGCTGATCAT
>JAPKAX010000098.1 GCA_028825025.1 Rhodospirillales bacterium
GGTCAATATTAAAGAAGGCCAACAGCACCCCAATAACAAAAGAAGCGAGTAGAACTTTTATGAGTGATTCACGAATATGTCTAGGCATGGGAGCTCCGGTTTGGTCACGAGAACATTACACGAAGGAGGAAGCGAAAGGAAAGAGAGCAAAGATAACATGCAGGTGATTTGTCCGTTAATGCGCTCAACAC
This sequence comes from Rhodospirillales bacterium, assembly GCA_028825025.1. Classification (GTDB taxonomy): domain Bacteria; phylum Pseudomonadota; class Alphaproteobacteria; order Rhodospirillales; family Casp-alpha2; genus JABMNT01. The sequence continues at coordinate 192 of JAPKAX010000098.1, forward strand.
CCAGCGCTAACGTATTCATCCATAGACTTGAACAAGTCTTGCGATGCAACCAGCGTTCGATCAATGGCAGCGCCTTAGATGTTTTTAAATGTCAACAATAGCGCGACCGCTTTGGCCTTTTCAGCGTCTTTAACGCTCAATCGAACATCAATATCTTGTTGAGACATGGTTGATCAAAAGCCTTATTTCAGGGATGACAAAATAAAACTAATGCGGGGTCAAAATGAGTTACGTTCTTGTTTGGGTTATGGCGGCAATTCTTGGCGGTATTATTGCAAAAATAAAAACTGGAGTTTTTGGGGCGCATTTATTGTCTTGTTAGTATTTTTGCCATTTGTCTTGATTTTAATGGTCTTAAAAACGTTGACATTGGAAGATGACATCAAAGCCAGAAAGGCCGGAACCGTCGCCGCACAATTGGCGGTCGACAATTCCAAAACATACCCCGATTGCGCCGAGGTGGTCAAAAAACCGCCAAGATTTATAAACATTTCAAGCCATCAATTTAATGATGTAACGGCTTCTGAATTATCGATTGCACCGCATCCAGCACTTCAAACGCAGCAATAAATCGGTAGGTTTAATCTAACCAGCCGCCCGCGTTCGTCAATGTTCCCTGTTTCTAAAACATCCGCTAAAGCTGGTATAAAGCATGGTCATCATCGGCAATTTGAAATTGCTGATGTATCCAGCCATCAGATTTGTGGGAGATTCGTCCAACTTAATTCATATGGATAATCAGGCGTAAACTCCCACCATCCAAGGTGTGAAGGAGATTGCTGATCATAATATCCAAAGCCATGCCATGGCTGGGCGGTATCTTAATGATACTTTTCTCGCTCAAACTAGCACTTTCACATCCTACCTCGGCCAAATGATCATTTGTGTGCAGCGAAATAGGGCGATGGTCTTAACTGATTCCCGCGATGTGACCACGGCGTCCCAGACTTGGGTTGTTCGGCCTGCATGGGCGACGGTGGCTATGCATTCCAGTGTGCCCTCGGTTGCCGTGCCCAGATGGTTGCTTTTGAGTTCGATGGTGGTGAAATTGGTAGCACCTTCTGGCAGGTGGGCAATCGATCCGCAGCCGCAGCTGGAATCGGCCAAGGCGATGATAGCCGCCGCATGCAAATAGCCATTGGGGGCTAAATGGCTGGGGATTACGTCCATATGGGTCTCAATCCGCCCCAGCATGATCGCATCATAAACCACGTTCATAAATCCGATGAAAGAACCTTCCGCTCGCACGTTCATGTATTCAGGAGTAATGTGCTCTAGTAATTGTGGTCCAGCCATTGGTTTAACTCGCTTTTTGTGTTTTTTGAGGTTTTGTCTCTAAGTTCAAATAGGGGGCCAGATATTGCCCTGTATAGCTTTCTTTAACACCTGCAATGTCTTCTGGCGTTCCTTGTGCGACAATCTCGCCGCCCTTATTGCCGCCTTCGGGGCCAATATCGATGACCCAATCGGCGGTTTTAACGACTTCCAAATTATGCTCAATCACAATCACCGTATTACCTTGATCAACCAGCGTATGCAGGACCTCGAGCAGCTTTTTGACGTCTTCAAAATGCAATCCGGTTGTTGGCTCGTCCAGAATATAAATGGTTTTACCCGTGGCCCGGCGTGATAGCTCTTTCGCTAACTTAACCCGCTGCGCTTCACCACCTGAAAGGGTCGTCGCTTGTTGGCCCAAATGGATGTAACTGAGACCAACGCGCTTTAATGTTTGCATTTTATCGCGAATGGTCGGGACGGCCTTAAAGAAATCAACACCTTCTTCAACCGTCATATCAAGCACGTCAGCAATGGATTTTCCACGGAAGTGAATTTCCAAGGTTTCGCGGTTATAGCGTTTGCCCATACAGACATCGCATTGGACGTACACATCGGGCAAAAAATGCATCTCGATCTTGATTAAACCATCTCCCTGACACGCTTCACAGCGCCCACCTTTGACGTTAAAGGAAAAGCGGCCCGGTTTATATCCACGCGTTTTGGCTTCTGGCAAATTAGCAAACCAATCGCGGATATGGGTGAACGCGCCCGTATAAGTGGCGGGATTGGAGCGGGGCGTGCGACCGATGGGTGATTGATCGATGTCGACGATCTTATCAATGCGCTCGATCCCTTCAATGCTGTCGTGATCGCCGGGGTGAATACGTGCATTGTTCAGTTTGCGCGATAGGCCTTTATACAAAGTATCAACCACCAAACTGGACTTACCGCCGCCCGAAACGCCGGTTATGCAAGTCATTGTACTTAAAGGGAATTTGACCGTTATGTTCTTCAAATTGTTCGAGCGCGCACCCTTAACCGTAATATTGTGACCGCGTTTGATTTTGCGGCGTTTGGTGGGCAAGGGGACTCCCCGGACACCGGTCAAATATTGCCCGGTCAAACTGTTTGGATTGGCCATCACCTCATTTGGCGTCCCAAAGGCAACGACCTTGCCGCCATGAATACCAGCGCCGGGGCCAATATCGACCAAATAATCAGCGGTCCGGATCGCATCTTCGTCGTGTTCGACTACAATAACCGTATTGCCCAAATCCCGTAATCGCTTGAGCATTTCAAGCAAGCGGGCGTTATCGCGCTGATGCAAGCCAATGGAGGGCTCGTCCAAGACGTACAATACGCCGGTCAAACCTGAGCCGATTTGCGATGCCAAGCGAATGCGCTGGCTTTCGCCGCCAGATAATGTTCCCGATGCCCGGCTTAATGATAGATAATCCAAGCCCACATTCCGCAAAAAACCTAAGCGTTCATTGATTTCGCGTAAAATCCGGCGGGCAATTTCAGACTGCTTTTCGGTTAGCTTTTCGTCAAGCACCATGAACCAATCATGCGCCGCATCAATGGCAAATTTGGTTACATCGCCAATGTGCAACCCATCGATTTTAACCGCCAAAGCCTCTGGTTTTAAACGGTTCCCACCACAATCAGAACACGTCGTCACTGTTTGATAACGCGATAATTCGTCACGGACCCAATTGGAATCCGTTTCCCGCCAACGCCGCTCCATGTTGGGGATCACGCCTTCAAACGGCTTTGAAATCTCGTACGATTTGGACCCATCGTTATAACGCATGGTAACGTCATCACGGCCCGATCCATACAACACGATCCCTTGAATTTTTTCCGGTAATTTGGTCCATTTCACCATCAAATCAAAGCCGTAATGCTGGGCCAGACACTCAAGCGTTTGATCGTAATATTTAGACGTAGACTTGGCCCAAGGCGCAATGCAGCCTTGTTTCAGCGACATCGCTTCATCAGGAACAATCAGATCCGGATCGAAATACATTTCCGTGCCCAAACCATCGCAAGCCGGACACGCGCCAAACGGGTTATTGAACGAAAACAGCCGAGGCTCGATCTCATCAATGGTAAAGCCCGATACGGGGCAGGCGAACTTGGCTGAAAACACCGTTCGGCCTTCTGGAATATTGGTGTTAATACCGGATTTCTTCTTCTTTTTAACCTCTTTAACAACCAAATCAGCATCATCAACAAAAGCAATGCCATCGGCCAAATCAAGCGCCGTCTCAAAGCTATCAGCCAGGCGCGCTTGAATGCCGTCCCGAACCACAATCCGGTCAACAACCACTTCAATGTCGTGTTTGTATTTCTTATCCAGCGTGGGCGCGTCTTCAATATCATACATCTCGCCATCGATACGAATACGCTGAAACCCTCTCTGGGCAAGACTTTGGATCTCTTTGCGGTATTCCCCTTTGCGCCCACGAACAATCGGAGCCAACAAATAAAGCCGCATGCCTTCTTCCATCGTCATCACCCGATCGACCATCTGGCTAACCGTTTGCGCATTAATGGGTAGGCCGGTTGTGGGTGAATAGGGGATGCCAACGCGGGCAAACATCAGGCGCATATAGTCGTAAATTTCGGTTACCGTGCCAACGGTGGAACGCGGGTTGCGTGATGTTGTCTTTTGTTCGATGGAAATGGCCGGGGATAGGCCCTCAATACTGTCCACATCGGGCTTTTGCATCAGCTCTAGGAATTGCCGGGCATAAGCCGATAAGCTCTCCACATAGCGGCGCTGGCCCTCGGCATAGATCGTATCGAACGCCAACGACGATTTACCGGAACCGCTCAAGCCCGTAATAACGCTTAACTTATCACGCGGTAGATCGACATCAACACCCTGCAAATTATGCTCACGCGCACCACGAACTATGATTTTATCTAAAGACACCAGCCCAACTCCTAAAGCAAAACAGCAAAATATAAACGCCAACAGAAAGAAAAGATTTATATGGCTTTAGCGCTTCGGTAAAGGGGCTTGGTTAAGGGGTTGAGAGATATAAATAATTAGGCATAGCTTTCCAATTAGTTCTTGTAATGTTCTCCGTAACAGATAAGCTCTGATCATGGTTAATAATGCAGAAAAACATACATTTTACATAATTCTTTGCCATCAAAATTCAACTTCTCATTCTCTCCCTCCTTGTTAGGGAGGGTTAGGGTGATGCGTGGTTTTCGGCTGGACTGTGATTTTGCTTTGGGGAGGGTGGTTCTTCACCCCCCACCATCAAGGCGGGGAGGGATTAACTGAGGTAACAAGAAGGTAGAAAAATCTTAAAGTTTGATTTCGCCCTGTAGGGCGTTATCGACGTCGAAATCTAGTTCGAACGGCTTGGATTTTATGACGAACTGTGGGTCATTTTCGATGACGGAGAGCAGGGTTTCACTGACCCAGATTGTTGTCAGTTCTAGCGTGTTACGGACCCGGACAATCCGTGCTTTTTCAGTACTCACACCGGGGCAACCGCGCACGGCAATGCCAAACGCATCGCGGTCTGTATCGGCAACAATCGGAAGCTTTCCTCCATTAATAACGCCAGCAGTAACCATATTGGTGTAGGTTTTTGTCCAATCAATTTTTTTTAGCATCCGTTGTGTCGTCACATCCGCCGTGCCCATACCAGACGCATTGCCTTGGGTTTTGTCGGTCAAATCACGAATAACCACACGGCCGATGCTCAAGCCCTTATCGAAGCCCGGCATACCAGCGCCACAACGGCCTGTAACGTTCGGGTCCATGCCTGCACCTGAGATGTTTTTACCTATTTGATCTACAATCAAAACATCGATATCTTTGATCAAAAGCTGCGGAATACTGATTTTTGCAAGCTCTTGTAAGGCCGCATCGCGCTCTAGATAGTTTTCAGGTGAAACAAACTCGACTGTCCGCAAATCCTCCAACGAATTTTCTACCATACCAACGCCAAACAAAACATTGGTATTATCTAAACTGACTTGCGCCGCTTCTGGGATCAAATGATGGAAGTGAGCAAACCCGTGAAAATGCAAAGCTGCAGCACCGGCATGTTTAGACACACCAATCGCCAACATTTTGCACAATCCGCTCTCGTAGGTTCCGCGAAAACTGGTGTGCGGTTTGACCCGGTTAACGGGGATAATGAAATCGGCCCCATAAGCGATTTTGTCGCAATAGATGGGGGTGTCGTCTTCTAACGCGCCTACTTGAACCACATCCATAGACGCTTTAACCGGCACCCCGTATGCGGCTTCGGTGTAACCATATTCAGCCAGAACACCTTCTTGACCCTCAGCACTTCCACCGCCGTGGCTCCCCATGGCAGGGAAAAGGAACGGCTCGGCGCCAACTGCTTTCAATTCGCGAAGAAGTGCGTGTACCACATCTGCTTGTGGTTTGATGCCCCGACTACCAATGCCAATCGCAATGGTTTTTCCCTTTAAATCGATATGGGAAAACTTAGCGAATTCTTGAGCAATCGTTGCGTCTAAATCTTCAACGGTTTCAGTTGAAAGTTTTTGCCCAACCTCAATAAAACGGGGTAGGGGTCCATGCAATCCGCCGGGAAGGGGGATCGGTACGTTATTTGGAAACATTGGAATTTCCTTCAATCAGTATAAATCATTAAATATCGCCCATGAGCGCCCCATCTTCGCCAAATTCAGCTTCGAACGGCTCGCCAATAACAGTTAATTTGGGGTTGGCATTAACTTCATCGATCAGCGTTTCGCTAACCCAAATGTGGGTCATTTCCAAGGTATTGGAAATCCTAACAATGCGCGCCTTTTGAGATGCAACACCGGGGCATCCACGAATGGCAATACCAACCGCATCGCGGTCGGTGTTCGCAATCAAAGGCATTTTTCCACCATCGAGGACACCAGCAGTGACAATATTCACATACGTTTTGGTCCAATCCATTTGCGCTAAAACTTTTTGCGTAGTGACGTCAGCGTTACCAATACCAGTGGCGTTGCCCTCAGTAACAGGGGTCAAGTCACGAACAAAAATTCGGCCAATTTTTGGGCCCAAATCAAAGCCCTTCATATCGGTTCCGGTGCGATTAGTGACGTTAGGGTCCATGCCCCCGCCAGAGATGTTTTTGCCAATCTCATCAACCACCAAAACGTCGATTTCGTTGATCATCAATTGTGGAATACTAATTTTTGCCAATTTCAAAAGCTCCGAATCGCGCTCCATAAAATCTTTCGGCGCTACCAGTTCCAAATGGCGTAAATTTTCAAGTGAGTTTTCGACCATGGCAATACCAAACAAGATATTTGCTTTGCCTAAAAACTTACGAGCGGCTTCGGGAACCATTTCTTTGAAGTTATCAAAACCATTGAAATGAAGCGCCGTTGCACCCGTGTGTTTAGCCAAGCCAATTGCCAACATTTTGGCCAAGCCGCTTTCATGCGGACCACGGAAATCGGTGTGGGGCTTAATCCGGCCACAGACAATGATGTAATCGGCTTCACTGGCCATTTTATCACAATAAACTGGGGTTCCGTTGGCTAATTGATCTAATTCAATAACATCCATAGAAGCCCGAATAGGAACACCCATTTTCTCTTCCGTGAACCCGTATGACGTTAAAACACCAATTTGGCCCTTAACGCTGCCGCCGCCGTGGCTACCCATGGTCGGGATAATAAAAGGTTCTGCTCCAACTGCTTTTAATTCAGCGATGACAGCTTGAACCACTTGGAGCTGCTGTTTGATGCCCCGGCTACCGACGCCAATCGCAATACTTTTACCCTTTAGATCTATGTCGGCGAATTTTTTAAATTCTTCGGTGATGATCGTTTCAATATTATCAACAGTTTCTAAGGACAGCGCCTGTTCAACGCGGACAAACTTAGGTAACGGGCCATGCAGGCCACCGGGCAAAGGAATTGGAATATGTGTTGGGATCATTTGGAGCTCTCTATTTTTAAGTGAAATATTAAGGTATAAGAATTAGATGGCACAAACCATAAACGATATTTATCGAATTCGTCAATATTTGTTCATCATTTAAAATAATACTTTTTTATACCGTGCCTTCATCACTTCATCAGACTCTAAAGGCTCATGGGATTTGCTTTGGTCGTTCATCATTTGACCTGCGGTTGGTAATTGAGTGCGCTCTATTTGAGCATCAATGTTCCACAGCTTTGAGCGCATTAGGGCTTTAGCACAGTGCAAATAAACTTCTTCAACATGAACCAACAAAACCGATTTAGGTTTTTTGTTTTGGACCTCAAACAGGTCAACCAGATCAGAATCGTCGCGAATCTCGGCTTGGCCATTAATGCGCAAGGTTTCATCAACACCGGGAATTAGGAACAATAAGCCTATCTGTGGGTTTTGAAGGATATTTGAAAGCGTATCCAAGCGGTTGTTACCGGGCCGGTCTGGAATTGCAACCGTATGATCATCAATAACTTGAACAAACCCGGGGCCTTCACCGCGCGGCGAGGCATCTTGCAACCCGCTGGGCGCAGAAGAGCTTAAAACAAGGAAAGGCGCCAGCGATATAAAGTGTTTGCTGTGAGGCTCGAGGCGATCAAGTTGCTTTGTTAAAGGGCGACCCTTGGGTTCGGCGTAATGGGTTCTCAGTTGATCTATCGTTTGAATGTGCGCCATTTTATTCCTCGAATTAATTAAATAATTTTATGTATTCGACGAATCAAAAATTTCCCAACCTTTGATCGTACAAACTTCTAGGGGAGAGAATTTGGCTTTATACGCCATTTTTGGTGAACCTTTAACCCAATACCCTAAATAGACATATTTGAGCGATCGCGATTTGGTAAAATCAACAAGCCAAAGGATCATTTGAGACCCCAAGCTCCTTTTTTCTTCATCCGGATCAAAAAAGCTATAAACGGCTGATATTCCACCTTCAACATGGTCGATTAGAAGCACTCCAACAAGGCGATCATCCTGATCTCTAAACTCGACAGCAGATGTTTCAACGGGAGTTTCTTCGACCAAAGCCTGGAATTCGAAAAAGTCCATTTTAGCCATATCACCACCCGCATGGCGGATTTTCTGATACCTATCAAACAGCTCGAATTGCTCGCTTGTAGCAACGGCAGGTGTAATTTCAACAAATATATCGACATTTTTGTTCCATACGCGGCGTTGTGATTTATTCATTTTGAAACCATCAACAACAATTCTCACTGCTACACAGGCCTGACAAAAGGGGCAGGCCGGGGCATATACAATGCCGTGGCTGCGCCGAAAGCCAGCTAAGGAAAGTTGATTATGTAAAGCAATAGCGCCGCGCCCCACCAATTCGGTCACAACACGCCGTTCTACTTGCCCATCAATATAGGGGCAAGGAAGGTTTGTCGTCGCAAAAAAAAACCGCGGACCGCTAATATGTGAGTGTTGCATGTCTTACCTTTTATTACAAATACGATAGGACAATCTGTAAGCACAGGCAATCCCACATAAGCGATTTGTTGATCACAATGTCGAGGCTGAAACTAGGAGTTGAATAATGCGCTGGCTACTGAGCTTCGAATTGTGGCACCAATTTAATGAGCTACCACCAGAAGCAGAAGAAGCATTGGCCTTTAAGTGCTGGCGCTTATTTTGATTTAAGTTGGGCAAGGCTTCAGTCGCTAATTTAGATTTTTGCGGAGCAGCGGCTTTCGTTCCAATAGCCGCTTCACCTTCACCTGCGTTTGCACCAGATGAACCCCGCAGTAAAATGATAAAAAGGCGTCTGTTTCGTTCATTTTTAGGGTCGTCTGGCATAATCGGGTCGGTGGCTGCTTTACCACGATGTACTACATTCTAGTTTCCGGTACCTTGAAATGCTGTAATTCACGGCGCGCAGAATTAGCCCGGCCCGCAGATAGTTCCCAGTTGCTGTAACTCGAAAATCACACTGCGTCTGTATGGCCTGTTATTGATAGTTTTTGTGGCATTTTAACAATTACTTTTGCAAAGACTTCCAATAATTTTTCGTATCAAAAACATATCTGCTCTGCCGCTTTGAAACATAGCGAGGCTGCCTTCATCCAGCAACTGAATGCGCAAGCCCTCAGGTGTATTGTTAATCAACAAAATATCCATAAGTTGCTTCATTTGAGGGATCCCGGCGATGGTTGCCTCAAGTATCTTCTTTGGCTTTTTCGAACTGCTCTTTTTTTTCCTTCATTTGTTCGTCGGTGTGGTCCGTCGTTGCAGCAGCTTCTGCCTCTTCATCATTCTCTTTTTTCCCATCACCGCCGCCAGTGCCCGCTTTAGGGGGGGGGGGGGGGGGGGTAAAACAACCGTAATCTCGTCGCGTACCGGAAAGCTATGTGAAGCTCCTTCTTCAGTGATGACTTTACCGCCCACAATATCGCCATTACCACTGGTCGATATTGACGCCGTAACCGGAGCAAAATAGTTTGAGATACCTTACAAGCTGTTATTGGGTGACCGGGTTCAAAAACCACAATAACAAGAAAAATGCCATCATAGCCGTCACAAAATCGGCATATGCAATCTTCCAAGCACCGCCATGGTGTCCACCATGGGCTTTGTTGGCCTTCTTAATTATAATCGGTTGAAGGGAAAAATCAGCTACTCAAGAACCTATAGTCCTATACTTGCTTTAACCAACAGGAGGAAGATTTTGAAGCATTTCTTCAACCTCAGCAAAAGTAGGGCGCATCTCAGAAGCTAATGCTTTTCGAGCAAATTCAACAGACACCTGCGGTGCGTACCCTTGCATATGCCCAATTAACGCAATTTTGATACATTTCATATAATGCGCATCAGATGCGTAAGTTGCTGACAAGTTACTCGCCATAGGAGCCAATACGCCATAAGACATGAAAATACCGAAAAAGGTTCCTACCAAAGCCGCCGCAATCAAACCACCCAAAATCTCTGGTGGCTCAGTAATCGAGCTCATGGTCACAATAACGCCCAACACAGCAGCAACAATACCAAGCGCCGGTACAGCATCTGCAAAAACCTGAAAAGCGGTTGAAATTGCGCCAGTTTCAGCGTGATGGATATCTAACTCTTCGTCCATTACCACTTCAACTTCATGGGGGTTATTCGCACCCAATGTAAGAAGTCGCAAATAGTCACAGAAAAATTCAACAGCATGGTGATCATGTTGAAATTTTGGGTATGCACCAAAAAGAGTGCTGTCATGTGGGTTTGCCACATGCGTTTCCAATGCCAAATCACCTTTTGATTTTGCCAGTTTAAACGTCGAATAAAGAACACTTAACAGCTCAAGATAATTATCTTTTTTATAAGCAGGGCCTTTGACCAATGTGCCGAAAGCCTTCAATGATCCAGTTACCGTCTTTTTTGGGTTGGCAATGATAAACGCACCGATACCAGCGCCCAAAATAATAACAAATTCAATTGGCTGCCACAAAATGCCCATATCACCGTGAACAGAGTATCCGCCAAAGATACAACCCATAACGATGACAATTCCGACAATAAAAAACATCTAATTACCCAACGCTAAGACGACAACACAGAAATTCGACGCTTGCACCTTCTTGTAAACTCATCTTATCACATCAAACGCTATTGATTGGAAGTCCATCGGGCAAGTTTTTATATTAGCAGGAGAAGTGGCTCGATAAATCTGAACAGTTTAGATAAGTGGGGTTTTTGTACTGTAATTGGCATACTTTGCTATCAACATGAGAACTATCATGACACGACAACCACGCCGTAATCACACACCCGATTTCAAGACGAAGGTTGCACTTGCAACCGTACGTGGAGAGTAGACGCTTAGTGAACTTGCTCAACAATACGATGTTTATCCCAACCAGATCAAACAATGGCGCGATCAGCTTCTTGCCGAGGCAAACGATATTTTAGCCGTGATAAGAAGTTGTCATCAGATGAAGCGCCGATTGATATGAAAATGCTGCACGCCAAAATTGGTGAACTCACCCTGGAAAATGATTTTTTAGAAGGGACGCTCACCAAGGCGGGATTGCTGAGCGTAAAACGATGATTGACCGTACTCATAAACTCTCGCTCACCAAGCAGGCTAAAGT
>JAPKAX010000099.1 GCA_028825025.1 Rhodospirillales bacterium
ACTTTTGACCATTTCTTTATTAGCACTTCACAGAAATAGCTCAAATCGACTTAGGTCTGTTTTTTCCATTGTCTTGCTCATTGGCCTGTTTTTAGCCCCTGTGTCTGCGACAGCGAAATACGCATCTATTGTTGTTGATGCCAATACAGGTCGTATTTTGCACGCAACGAACGCCGATACGCGTAATTACCCAGCCTCGTTAACTAAAATGATGACATTGTATGTGGTTTTTGATGCTTTAAACGCGGGTGAAATCACACTTAAGACTAAATTTAAAACGTCTAGGCGTGCTACCCAGCAGCCCCCTTCCCGTTTAGGGCTTCGCAGGAATCAAACAATCACTGTTAAAAATGCTATTTTGTCGTTGGTAACGAAATCTGCAAATGATGTTGCCGTTGTTATTGCAGAAAATTTATCTGGATCAGAACGCGCCTTTGCTCTCAAGATGACCGCCAAAGCCCGTAATTTAGGTATGAGCCGAACAACGTTCCGCAATGCATCTGGCCTACCGCACCGTGGACAAATGAGCACGGCGCGTGATATGGCAAAATTAGCCCGCGCCCTTCTAACTACTCACTCAAGCTATTATGGTTATTTTTCAATCAAAAAGTTTACCTACCAAGGCCGTGGTTATAAAAACCATAACAAACTGCTGACCAGTTATGAAGGTGTTGACGGTATCAAAACTGGCTATATTCGGGCTGCAGGATACAATTTGGTTGCATCAGCTAAGCGCAGTAAGCAACGCTTAATAGGTGTTGTGTTTGGTGGCAATTCATCCAAGCATCGCAATCGTCACATGACCAAGTTGTTGAATAAAGGTTTCGCTACGATAGACCGGGGCAATGGCGTTGCGAGTGCATCGCCTGTAGCATCGAAAAAGAATACTAAAGTTACTAAATCACCAGCACCTATAAAAGTAAAAAAAGGCTTTAAATGGACCGTTCAAGTCGGCGCTTTTGCTCGATATAAGCAAGCCTATGAAGCCGCTCAAACAGCGGTTGATCATGCTTCTAGCCATTTGAAGAATGGGCTCATTAAAATCATTCCTCTTAAAAAACGTAATGGACGAACCTTACATAGGGCGAGAATTTTGGGTGTTTCGAAACGCCAAGCTTATCGTTCATGCAAGTATTTGAAAAAGAAACGTATGAATTGCATGGTCATCAGTGGCAAGAAAGCCATGCAAGTCGCATCTAATAACTAGGGTTAACGACCCTTGTGCATTAAAATGAGGGTGGAGTTATTCCACTGAGATTTAGTTGCTCCATCAACGCCTCTTTCATACGCAACAATCCTTCTTGAGAGCTAGATTCACATCTCGCCGCTAAAACAGCTTGTGTATTGGATGCCCGCAATAACCACCAGCCATCATCGGTGCTTACCCGTACGCCATCAATAGCGTTTACGTCGATATCATCCATTTTGGATAAACGCGCGCATACTTCGTCGATGACTTTAAATTTACGCTCTTCAGAGCAATCAAAGCGAAGCTCTGGTGTATTCTCGAATTTTGGTAAGGCATCCAAAATATCAGCCAAGGATTGCCCGCCCGATGCCAAAATCGACAACATGCGGATAGCCGCATACAGCGCATCATCATAGCCATAATAGCGATGCTTAAAAAATATATGAGCGCTCATTTCACCGGCTAACGGAGAGCCAAGTTCATGCATTTTTGTTTTGATATGGGAATGCCCAGCTTTCCATAGAACCGGTTTTCCGCCCATTCGAATAATCTCATCAAAGAACATTTGACTAGCTTTGACGTCTGTAACAATGCTTGCCCCCGGTTGTTCTTCTAAAACCTCTTTGGCTAGAACAACAAGCAGCTGATCCCCCCAAAGGACGCGGCTATGTTGGTCAACGATCCCTATACGGTCACCATCGCCGTCAAACCCAATGCCCAAATCACAGCTGTTTTCAGACACCAATGCTTTCAGCTGATCTAAATTAGATTCAACCGTTGGGTCCGGGTGATGAGCTGGAAAGGTGCCATCTATTTTTTCGTTAATAACAAAATGAGTTCCCGGCAGCTTTTTAATCATCTCCACAAGCACATCGCCTGCCGCCCCGTTGGCTGGGTCCCATGCAATTCTTAGATCTTTTGTTCCTTTGTAATCACTTAATAAGCGCTCTACATAAGACGATTTCAGGTCATGGCTTTCGACGTTTCCTTGGCCTTCCAAAAAATCGCCTTTAGCAGCTCGAGCGCCTAATCTTTGAATATCATCGGCAAAAAATGCATGACCAAATGTTGTCATTTTAATGCCGTTATAATCGGGCGGATTGTGGGACCCTGTGATCATCAGTCCTGCATCTTGTTCTAGAACATGCGTTGCGTAATAAAGCATAGGACTTGGACCAAGCCCAACACGGGCCACATCAACGCCAACGCTTGTTAATCCTTCAATTAATGCAACCTCAAGCTCAGGAGAGCTCAGCCGCCCATCATAGCCAACAGCAGCAGACTTACCACCTTTTTCAATCAGCATCGTCCCGAATGCCCGGCCAATTGCCGTTGCATCATTGGAGTTTAGGGTGTCACCAACAATACCGCGGATGTCGTATTCGCGCAGGATTGTCTGGTCTAAAGTTCGAGGCGCATTCATTAGAGTTCCTTACTGTGCACGACCGATACAAGTATAATAAATACCCGTGCTTATCATATCATCTGGGTTATAAATATTTCGTAAATCAACCAACACAGGTGATTTCATCAATGATTTAACACGCCCCATGTCTAAGCCTCTAAATTCATTCCATTCAGTGATAATGACCACAGCATCAGCGCCTTCAATGGCGTCATAGGCCCCATCGCACCAATTGACATCGTTCATCATATGCTTGGCTTCTTCCATGCCTTCTGGATCGTAAGCTTGAATGAGGGCACCAGATTTTTGCAATCCTGCAATAATATCGATACTCGGAGAATCGCGCATATCATCGGTGTTGGGCTTGAACGTAACGCCTAAAATACAGATTTTTTTACCCTCAACCGATCCACCACATGCCTTAATGACGCGCTCAGCCATTTGCAGTTTACGTTTGTTGTTTACGTCAACAACCGTTTCAACAATGCGCAGCGGGCTGCCGGCTTGCTCGGCTGTACGAACCAAGGCCAAAGTATCTTTTGGGAAGCATGAGCCACCATAACCGGGGCCTGCGTGTAGAAACTTTCCACCAATCCGTCCATCAAGCCCGATCCCTTTTGCAACTTCTTGAACATCCGCATCCAAAACTTCGCACAAATCTGAAATTTCATTAATGAAGGTGATTTTTGTCGCCAAAAAGGTATTAGCCGCATATTTAATCATCTCAGCCGTTTGGCGCGAGGTGAATAAAATGGGGGTCTCGATCAGGTGCAATGGCCTATACAATAATCGCATGACATTTTGTGCACGATCGCTTTTTGTGCCAATCACTACTCTATCTGGACGCATGAAGTCTTCAATGGCTGAGCCTTCTCGCAAAAATTCTGGGTTTGAGACAACATCGCAATCCGAATCGGGTCGAACGCGGGCAATAATCTCTTCAACTTCGCGCCCAGTCCCAACGGGTACGGTTGATTTAGTAACAATAACCGTGTGCCCTTCCATAGCTGCTGCAATTTCTTCCGCAGCGTCATAAACATATGATAAATCCGCATGGCCGTCGCCGCGACGGCTGGGTGTTCCAACGGCAATAAACACAGCATCCGCTGATTTAACTGCGGACGGTAAATCAGTAGTGAACGACAATCGACCAGCGCTTACATTCTTTGCAACCAAGTCTTCAAGACCTGGTTCGAAAATGGGCATAATCCCTTTTTGGATTTTTTCAATCTTGGACTGATCCTTATCGACGCAAACGACATCAACACCAAATTCTGAGAAACAAGCTCCGGACACCAAACCAACGTAGCCGGTTCCGATCATCGCTATACGCATAAAAGTTCTCGCTTTCTTATATGTATAATTTTAAATATTATGTTATAAAAGTTTTTGAATCTCTGCTTTAATATCACCACCTAAGTCATCACGTTGCATGGCAAATGCTACGTTGGCGGTAACAAAACCAATTTTAGTTCCGCAATCAAATCTTTGGCCTTCAAAACGGAATCCATGGAACGGTATATCGCCAATGGTTTTAGCCATGGCATCAGTTAGCTGAATTTCGCCACCGGTTCCAACTTCAAATTTGTCCAAATACTCAAAGACTTCAGGTTGTAGAATATAACGTCCAATAATCGATAAAGTGGATGGGGCATCTTCTGGATTTGGTTTTTCAACCAATCCTTTTGCTTTAACTAATCGTCCGTCGTCGCTTTCCACATCCAAAATACCGTATCTGTTGGTTTGGTCGCGCGGCACATCTTCCACGGCAACCATGTTCCCGCCAACTTCCATATAGGCTTCCATCATTTGTTTCAGGCAGCCCTTTTCGGAAAGCACGATGTCGTCCGGTGAAAGAACGGCAAAAGGCTCGCCAGTAATAAATTGTCTGGCACACCAAACGGCGTGGCCTAAACCCAGTGGGCGGCGCTGGCGGGTGTATGAAAGTGTGCCCGAGTCGGGGGCGACGCGTTGAACGGCGCTCAAATCATCTTCGCGGCCACGGTCCAATAAAATCGCTTCCAGTTCATACGCATGATCAAAATGGTCTTCCATCATGTTTTTACCGCGCCCAGTAACCAGAACAAATTCCTCGATACCAGATTCGCGTGCTTCTTCAATTGCGTATTGAATCAATGGCTTGTCAACAATTGGCAGCATTTCTTTGGGCATAACTTTGGTCGCGGGTAAAAAACGTGTCCCCAAACCTGCAACGGGGAAAACGGCTTTACGGATCGGCTTAATCATAAATCGGTCTCGATATTGCTTATTTGATGAAAAGTAACCACGAAATTCTGGTACTTGGAAAATCAATAACATTTCCGCTTTTCTGCCATAACCGACCGGACAGAGCAACCATAGCGTTACTCGAATAAAATGCAATTAAGCGCGGGTGTTTCCGGCTTCCAAAAATGCGATGTTTAAATCCAATTTTTTACCCAACCAAATGGGAAAATCGCGGTGATCGGCAACCATGTCGTTGGTGTTGGGGTGGATCAAAACCGACAAACTATCGTGGTTCAACATTAACCACGGAACCAGCTTTGCAAATTCATCATTATCGAAAGCCATTTGGTACATGGGTAATGGGTGCGGACCGACCGGATCGTCCCGCCAGCGCCCCATAACTACCGTGAATTTGTGCTCAACATATTCGCGAATTTGCCCGGCAATGGCGCGTGACATCTCATCTGTATAATAAACATGGGCGTGATAACCGGTAATCTGTTTGGATATGGTCATTTAGCCTCCTAATAAAACATCTTTGGCTTGATTGATTTGTGCGGCCAAATAATCTGATCCACCGTGGTCTGGGTGCATTCCTAAAATCAATTTCCGATGAGTATCCTTAATCTGTTGGTCAGTTGGATCGTTATTCAAGCCCAAAACCTGCAAAGCTTGAGCGCGGTCCATTGTCGACGAGTTCGTGTTTGGCGATGAATGACCTGCCCCATCGGCAAAGTCTTGCCAATCTGGGCGGTTGCGATCCAAATAGGCCTCTAAAACACGGGCCGAATCCAAATCTTCTAATTGACAGGTTTTTAACAACTCAACCAATTGCGCCGTGGTCAAATCTTCTATGTATTTACCTGAATGCTCGCCATCGCGAATAATCCCGCTCATATCGCCACTATCGTGATCGAGCGTCATTTCAAAATATTGTGTTTCGACATCGGACGTATTACCGCTCCCAACTCCTGCATTGGCTTGCGACATCCGTGAAAACGTTTTCGCCACCCGGGCCACAGCGCGGGCACGCATTAACCAGGGTAAAAGTACCGGCAAACCAAAAAACGCCCAGCTCAAACGCCCGGTAAATATAAAAAATCCCGCAATCAATACAAAAAGCCCAATACCGATCCATTTAAGCGCTTTTAGGGCCTCTTTTGGGTCTGCGGTGGAATACCAGCGCCCGAACAGTAAAAAACCAACCAACAGGACAATTCCGAGAAAGATAAAGGACGGCATATTTAATCAGCTCAATTTCATTTGTTTTGATATTTGACGTACAACACCGCCTTGTGATTTTGCCAACTTCGACAAAGCTTTGCGCCCGCCCGCTGCATAAACGGCAATAGCGCTTAATAATTTACTTAATGTTTCAGCTGATGCCCGGTCGAACTGGACACACGCTCCACCTGATAATTTTGCAATTTGTTGAAAGCCGAAAGTTGCTATGGGGTCATTGGCTTCTTGGAAAATAAAAACAGGTAAACCAACCAAGCCCAATTCACCTGCTAAATGCCCCAACGCGTCCACATCTTCTTCCATGCAATCGCCAACAAAAATCAAAGCATCGACTTTTGATTTCCGGTTTTCGTTCAAGGCGTGTTTCAAAATTTTTGAAATCTGAGTTTCGCCAGCCAAACAACTGACCGACGTCATTAAACGTGTCATCTCAGCTCCATTGTCGGTCCATTGACTGGCCTTAAACTCCCCAAAACCCCGGTAAAATGCCAATTGAACTGCCAATCCGCCTAAGCTAGACGTGGCTGAAAACATCTCAACTTGGATTTGCGCTGCCGTATCCCACGACGGCTGACGGCTGGCCGTCGCATCCATAGCAAACATCAACCGCCCCTGCCCCGATCCCCGCTTAAGTGAAGGCCGCGTCGAAAGCTCCTTTAAAAAATTATCGACGTTGGTCTGTGAACTTTTTACGCTCGGCGTTTTGTTTTTCATGGGCTCCTGATTCTCTAGGATGATAACACTTAATAAATAAGCATATCGCAGTCACAATTCCAGCCCCAAACAAGTAAATAATAAGTATCTAAACTTGCGCATTAACCGGAACCTTAATGGCATTTAAAATCGTCATGACTTCATCACGAGCGGCTCTATGTGACGGGCTTAGGGCTTTTGCTCCGGTGGCGTCTTTTAAGTCTAAGATAGTCAGCCCAACTAAAAAAAGTTCGCGGAAAATTACCCGCTCGCTAAAGCCTAGAACGACGCGAAAACCGATGCGTTTTGATAAATCGTTGACCAAGCGGCTGACTTCGCGGGCGTTATGGTTATCCAAGCTGCTGACCCGGTTGCGGACGACCATCCAATCGACGGTTCCTTGATCGCGTTCTGCTTTGGCTTGTTTTTGTTCCCAAACCATTTCTGAATAATGGCTTGGCCCCATAACCGTCATTTTTTGACCATCAACATGGGCCAAAACGTCGAAATCAACCAAACTGTCGTTCAACGGCGTAATGAGGGTGTCGGCATAGGAATGGGCTAATCTAGAAATGGCACTGTCGGAACCCGGCGTGTCGATGATCACAACATCGTGGTTGATCATCGCCCCTTCAATCAGCAACCGGAGTTTTTCTTTGCCGGCGTCTGACTTTTCCCCATCGGGTGTAGGCTCGACCATATAGTGCTCAGGGATTAAGACTGCAGAGTTAGCGGCTTGGGCGTATTTTTTACGGTTCGAGATATAGCGGCTGAAGGTGCCTTGGCGGGAATCCAAATCGATGGTCGCAACTCGTAGCCCATGGATCATCATGCCCACAGCAACGTGCATGGCCGTAGTCGATTTGCCCGAGCCACCCTTTTCATTACCAATAACAACGATGTGGGCTTTTGTATTGGGTGCTGATGTTTGA
Organism: Rhodospirillales bacterium; assembly: GCA_028825025.1. Lineage (GTDB taxonomy): Bacteria > Pseudomonadota > Alphaproteobacteria > Rhodospirillales > Casp-alpha2 > JABMNT01. Next base: position 7,688 of record JAPKAX010000099.1, read on the forward strand.
TTTTTTTTAAAGCTGTCGAACATTCCCATTTTTAAGCCGTTTTCAGCCAAATAGCGGTATCATGGAAAACTGCGCCGCCGGCGGGTGATCCGCGGTCGGCGCTGGTTAAACAGTTAATGCCAACGCCTTCTTCAAAAGCTTTATTCGGCCAAATCCCCTCGACAACCACAACATCTTTTTGCAAACCATCAAACTGGCGCACATGCACAACGACCGTCCCCCGAACATTACCCAAGCGAATGCGATCGCCTTCATTAACGCCCAACTCAGCGCAAACGTCTGGGTGGATCATAGCCCGTGGGCGGCCTTCTTTGGCGATTGATGTGGGGGATGCGGTGAAGGTTGAGTTTAAATATCGGCGCGCTGGCGCTGTAACCAAACGGAACGGATGAGTATCTGATGTCTCGTCAATATTTTCAAGATGATCCGGGAATTTAGGCATCACTTCATGATCATCGCCGTAAGAAGCCCAATCGGGGGCGAAATGGAATTTACCGTCGGGGTGGCTAAAGCCGCTTAAGTAATTGGCTTTTTCATCCGGCAATGAACAATCAAGCCAGCGCATATCAGCCAATTCGTCGGCACTGGGTTTGCCGGATGCCGCCAAGGTTTGGTTGACCATTTCCCAAGCTGTCATGTGGTCACCCGGATGGGTGGAGCCTAACCGGCGGCCCAATTCAGCAATCACATCATGGTTCGATCTGCAATCTGCCAATGGCTCAATCACTTTGCGCGTCGCTTGCAAATACATATGGCCACCCGGACGGTAAACGTCTTCGTGCTCTAAAAACATGGTGGCTGGTAAAACAATATCAGCATATTTCGCCGTATCGGTCATGAATTGCTCGTGAACAACGGTGAACAAATCTTCCCGTGCTAAGCCTTTTAAGACTTTGTTTGTATCGGGTGCGACTTCAGCCGGGTTGATATTTTGCATAATCATCGCTTTAACCGGCGGGCCACCGAACAAATCTTTTTCTTCATTCGTCAACACCGCCCCAATGCGCGACATATCAAGGGCACGAATGGAAGTATCTTCAAAATCGGTTCCCATGATCAATGTTTGATCAATGAAGTACATTCCACTGTTGGTATGAAGCGCGCCACCGCCTTCATATTTCCAAGCGCCTGTAATGGCTGGCAAACACGCAACGGCGTGCAAATTAGCGGCCCCATTGCGGCTTCTGGAAAACCCGTATCCAACACGAAGGTAGGATTTTTGGGTACTGCCATATAAACGGGCCAGATCAATGATATCTTGCTCAGGTATACCGGTAATTTTGCTCGCCCATGCAGGCGTTTTTGTTGTTAGGTGCTGGCGCAATTCAGCGGGTTTATCTGTGTACTTTTCCAAATAGTCGTCGTCTGCATAACCCTCCGCAAACAATACGTTCATCATTGCACACGCAAGCGCGCCGTCTGTGCCGGGGCGAATGGCCAAATAGATATCAGCAGCATCGGCTGTTGGGGTGCGGTATGGATCGATGACGATTAACTTAGCGCCCCGAGATTTACGTGCTTTTGCTATGTGGGACATGACGTTGACTTGGGTGGAAACAGGGTTTCCGCCCCACACAATAATCAAATCCGAATGCTGAATATCGCGCGGGTCCGTACCCCACATAGAGCCAGTTCCTGCAACCCACCCCGTCCATGCCAAGGTTGTACAAATGGTCATATCTTGACGGGAATAACCCATAATATTGCGCAAACGATTAATGCCGTCGCGTTGAACCAGTCCCATAGTCCCCGCAAAGTAATAAGGCCAAACCGACTCAGCACCAAATTCATCAGTTACTTTTTTAAATTGTTCAACAATTTCGTCAAATGCTTGATCCCATTTAATGGGCTCGAACTTACCTTCACCCTTCTTTCCGACCCGCTTTAAGGGTTGGGTCAAACGGTCTGGATTGTGGACGCGTTCTTTGTATTTTGCGACTTTTGCGCAGACTACGCCTAAGGTGTAGTCGTTATCTTTGGCTCCACGCACCTTACCAATCGTGTAATCGTCTAGCTTTTCGACTTCTAATGCACAGGTGCTTGGGCAGTCGTGTGGGCAGGTGGATGGTAAGTATGTTGAAGTCATTTTTTTCCCAATTCTTGATGCATTTATACAATGTAATGCGAGCAATACGTTACGGCAAGAATTCAAAGTAGATCATTTGATTGCGATTGGTTTGTTTTTTTGAAATGATCAGTACATGCAAAGCCAAAACATCGGAATTTCGTGGCAATTGTCGGACCGTCACGGTTGGGGAGTCTTTGGCACCCATTTAGCTCTTCATTTAATCAAGGGGCCCCGCCCACCGGTACTATTCACAGAACCTAGTTTCATTGGGATTTCTGAAGAAGTTTCCAACAAAATTCTCTCCTATTTTGTCGTACCAGAGCAAACCGCGTTGGATCACACAACGATGCTTCATTCGTTGGGTAATGATTTTCATGAAAACAAAATGAGTAAGCATCTGAGGGGGCGAAAAAATGTCGCGTTTGCATTTTTCGAAAATGAAATTCGGGATCAAGCCGCAATTGAGCGGGTTAACTCTTGGGATCGGTTGTTGGTTGGGTCCAGTTGGAACCGGGATGTGTGTTTGGATTTAGGAATTTCGAACGTAGCCTTTGTTTCGCAAGGTGTTGATACAAAACAATTTCACCCCGGCCCAAAACAAGGCGTACCAAGCGGGCGGTTTGTGATTTATTCAGGCGGAAAATTAGAACACAGAAAAGGCCAAGATTTGGTTTTGGCCGCGTTTAAAATATTCAATCAGATACACCCTAATTCGTTACTGATAACCGCATGGCAAAATAGCTGGATTGAAAGTGCCCGCACCGTCACACAATCTAAATATATTGATGTAGCGCCGGTCATGAATGAGCACGGCTCCATTGAAATGACGGAATGGGCTATAAACAACGGCGTTCCGGCGGATTCTTTTGTTGATTTGGGCTGGGTATCGAATACCCGGTTACCTGCAATTTTACGCGAGACTGATGTTGCCTTGTTTCCAAGCCGGTGCGAAGGGGGCACAAACTTAGTTGCCATGGAGGCTATGGCGTCCGGCATACCTTGCATTTTATCACAGAATACTGGTCATTTAGACTTAATTGAGGCTGGTAATTGCTACACACTAACAGATCAGTTATCTGATCAATTGGACCCCTTTTGGCGGACCTCAAATATTGATCAAATTGTCGAAAAATTAGAGTTGGCGTACACCGACCATCAAGACCGAAAAAACCGTGCTGATTTAGGGGCCATATCGATGAGAAAGCTTTCATGGGACACCCAAATTGGAAAATTAATGTCCAAAATTACAGATTTGTTATAAGGAAATAGAATGCCAAGCCAACAGCGCACTTTAATTGTTCATGATGGTCCAAACGGCTACATTGAGGGTTTAAAAACACAATTTCCAGATCATCGGTTTGAGCTGTGCCTAGAAAACGAGACCGTTGAGGATGCCATAACACGCGTTGATCCAACAATTGCCTTGGCATTTCGCTCCGGCCGATTTCCGGGGCCTGCCCATATCCACCTTTTAAATGCTCCGAATATTAAATGGTTTCAATCGGGTGGTGCAGGCATTGATCATCTGCCCCATTGGAACAAGAACGCTTTGACCGTTACCAACGCGGCAGGGGTATCGGGTAAATATATGGCCGAGACCGTAACGGGCGCCGTTTTATTAATGAATTTTGGTTTTCCCAAATTCATCGAAGATCAGCGTAATCGGGTATGGGACCCGCAAGACTGGACGTCTTTGGACCAAAAAACGGCATTGGTTATTGGTTTAGGCGGCATTGGATCGCGGGTTGCAGAACGCT
>JAPKAX010000345.1 GCA_028825025.1 Rhodospirillales bacterium
CACCAAAGCGACCATGTAGCGTGTTAAAAACAATATCAGGCTTTGGGTAAAGGCGGGTTAACAGAGTTCCCATATCGCGTTGAACATCTATTGCAGTTACATCAAAACCCTGATCATTCAGCGCCCTTATTACAGCAGCGCCAGACATCAGAGATACTTCACGTTCCGCAGACCATCCCCCCATCAACACAGCGATATGCTTTGTCATTGGCCGTCCTCCTTGATACCCTGAAGTGTTGGAATTCCTATGCGCCTGATTTCCCACTCTAATGTGATCCCAAACTTATCGAATACCCGGCGTCGCACCTCTTCACCTAAACCCTCAATGTCGGCCGCAGTTGCATTGCCTGAGTTTACCAAAAAGTTGCAATGTAAATTCGAAACGATAGCCCCGCCCCAAACCAAACCCCGGCATCCCGTTTGATCAATTAGTTGCCAAGCTTTGTGGTCTTTGGGGTTCGCAAAAGTCGAACCCCCGGTTAGCGTTCGAATTGGCTGACTTTGCTCACGGTCAGATTGTATTTTTTCCATGCGTTGCGTGATTTCAGCGATCAAACCGGGTTGACCCTGAAGCGTTACTTGAGTGATGATCCATGAGGGATCAAGTGTGGAGTGGCGATAACCAAAGCCAAGATCTGAAGCGTTGAGTTCATGAACTTCACCGCTTCGGTCTATAGCACGAACGGATGTGCAAACGTCTTTAATTTCATCCCCATATGCGCCGGCATTCATACGGACAGCGCCGCCCACCGTACCCGGAATACCAGACAAAAACTCAAGTCCACTGATGGCGTAATCGCGGGCTTTTCTGGCAACGCTTAAATCAGCAACTGCTGCCCCAACATGCATTTGAGTATCGGATATCTCAATTTCTGAAAACGCCCGGCCCAGCCGAATGACAACACCCGGAACGCCACCATCCCGTATTAATAAGTTTGATGCATTACCAATTATAGAAACAGGTATATTTGCAGGCAGCTGAGATAAAAATCCACAAAGGTCTTCTTCATCCGCGGGCTTGAATAAAACCTCTGCCGGGCCCCCGACTTTAAACCATGTATATCGCGACAAAGCGTCATCAGCTTTCAAGTTGCCGCGAACACTTGGCATGGTATGGATTAGGTGTGTTGGGGTATGATCCGCGGCCATCATTATGCACCTTCCCCGCTTGATGCCCTCAATGCAGCCAATTGCTCTGGTAATGCATTGGCCCATTGCGAAATATTTCCAGCCCCTAAACAAACAACCAAATCACCAGGCTTAGCTATATTATTGATTGAAGAGGCCAAATCATCTGGGCTGATTAACGGCTCTACTTTCCGGTGACCATGATGACGAAGGCCATCAACAAAACTTTCTCGGTTGACGCCTTCTATTGGCGCTTCGCCAGCGGCATATATATCTGTAACAAAAACCGCATCGGCATTATTGAAACAGGTGCAGAAATCTTCAAATAAATCTTTTAAACGTGAATAACGATGCGGCTGAACAACTGCAATCACTTGGCCGCGCGTTGCTTGGCGAGCAGCATTTAGCACAGCTGTAATTTCGACCGGATGATGACCGTAATCATCGATGATCGTAATCCCGTCGACTTCCCCAGTTTTGGTAAAGCGGCGTTTTACACCTTCAAAGTTTGCTAATGCACGGCGAATTACGTCATCTTCTAAACCCATCTCGTATGCAATGGCGACCGCAGCCAATGCATTTTGCACATTATGTTGCCCAACCATTGGCAAGTACAATCCATGGATCGAGCGTTCATTCCCAGATTTACGGTCAGTTAGTGCAATATCAAATCGTGTACCATCGGTGCCCAGTTCTAAATTAATCGCCCGCACATCGGCTTGTGGGCTCATGCCATAAGTGATTAACCGACGGTCTGATACACGGGGTATCATGGCTTGAACTTCAGCATGATCTAAACACAATGCTGCAAACCCATAGAAAGGAATGTTTTGCACAAAGGCATCGAATGAAGCGCGTAAATTATCAAACGTTCCATAATGATCCAAATGCTCTGGATCAATATTAGTCACAACAGCAATCGTTGCGGGAAGCTTTAAGAACGTTCCGTCTGACTCGTCTGCTTCAGCAACCATCCAGTCGCCTTTACCAAGCCGTGCATTGGTTCCCCATGCATTAATAATACCGCCATTGATAACGGTTGGGTCCAAGCCTGCCGTATCTAACATCGCAGCAACAATGGATGTTGTAGTTGTTTTTCCGTGTGTCCCACCAACGGCAATGGACCACTTAAGGCGCATCAACTCGCCCAACATTTCAGCCCGGCGAACGACAGGTATCAACTTTTGGCGTGCGGTAACCAC
>JAPKAX010000100.1 GCA_028825025.1 Rhodospirillales bacterium
TGTCGTGCTTTTTTGTTTGCCGCCTAAGGCTTTATTCAGGATTTGGCCAAAAAGCGGGGCTGCTGTGCCTTGGCTTGTTTGTTGACGGCGCTCCGTAGCCCCCCCCCAGTTTTTTTCAATCCAATATTCCCCGGATGTGACGCGCCATTTGGGGTTATCTTCAAAATTCCCATCTTGAAATTGATCGCTTAAAACAACTGTGGTGCAGGGTTGATCAAGGCGCCGGGCAAGATTGCGCATGTCCCGAAGAAAAGCGAGGTCAGCAGCGCCGGCTTGTTTATATTTATCTAGCATTCGATTAAGCTAACGAACCATGCGCCGAAGTTTTTGTCGAAACTAGTGTTTTGCTCAGCCGTGTCTTGGTCATTCCAAGTTTTATAGCTGCTTTGAACCATTGCGACTTGAGATATAAAACTAAAACCAACAGTAAACCAAATATGCGTATTCTTATATTACTAATCGTCTTATTACGTGGCTTCTAATACTTTAGCATAAGACGATTAAAAATTGCATCGTTGATTATACAGGAAAGTCATTATGTTCGATCATAGGCCAAATTAGGCGCAAGGCGGCGCTCTGTTGCTTCCCTGCTTTCACCAATCCGTTCTGCATAGTCTTCAACCTGATCGCGACCAATTTTGCCCAGCCCGAAGTATTTGGCTTTTGGATGTGCAAAATAGAACCCCGAAACTGCTGCTGTGGGCAGCATGGCGTATCCTTCGGTTAATATGATCCCGGCGTTTTGTTCTGCGTTCAAAAGGTCAAACAAAGCCGTTTTTTCACCATGGTCTGGGCAAGCGGGGTACCCTGGTGCAGGGCGGATGCCTTGGTAGGATTCACGGATTAAGTCAGCATTGTCCAATTTTTCATCTTTTGCGTATCCCCAAAACTCTTTACGAACCCGCTCATGCATACGTTCTGCAAACGCTTCGGCTAAGCGGTCAGCCAAGGCTTTGAGTAGGATTTCCGAATAATCATCGTTCTCCGCTTTAAATTCAGCTACTTTTTTGTCGATACCTATGCCCGTGGTGACGGCAAACCCACCGATGTGATCGGTTAGGCCTGTATCTTTAGGAGCAACAAAGTCGGCTAAGCACATATTAGCACGGCCTTCGCGTTTTTCCATTTGCTGACGCAAAAAGTGGAACGCTTTGGGCTCGTTACTGCCTTCCCATTCCATATTCAATTCAACATCATCGCCCACCGCATTAGCCGGGAAAAAGCCAATAACAGCCCGCGCTGTTAGCCACTTTTCAGATATGATTTCATCCAACATCACTTTTGTATCTTCAAACAATCTACGCGCCGCTTCACCAACCACATCATCATCCAAAATCGCTGGATACGCGCCTGCCAATTCCCAAGTGCGGAAGAACGGTGTCCAATCGATGTGGGTTGCCAATTCGGCTAAGTCGTAATCATCAAATGATTTTGTCCCTAAAAATTCTGGTGTGGTTGGTTTGTAATCTGACCAATCGATGTCCAGTTTTGCCGCACGGACTTCAGAAATGCTGGGCAGGTTTTTGCTTGCCTGACTGCGTGCATGGCGCTCGCGGGCTTCTTTCTGCTCATCAGCAACGCTTGCCACATACTCATCGCGCCGAGTGTCGCTCAACAAGTTACTTGCTACACCAACAGCGCGCGATGCGTCGTTGACGTGGATAACGGGTTGTGAATAACCGGGGGCAACTTTAACCGCAGTGTGAATTTTAGATGTGGTCGCACCACCAATTAGAAGCGGAATATCGAAGCCGCTGCGCTCCATTTCCAAAGCAACGGTGCACATTTCTTCGAGTGACGGCGTGATCAAACCTGAAAGTCCAATCATGTCAGCATTTTGAGCCTTGGCGGTTTCTAAGATTTTTCCGTATGGCACCATGACGCCCAAATCAATGACTTCAAAGTTATTGCACTGTAAAACAACACCCACAATATTTTTGCCAATATCATGAACGTCGCCTTTAACCGTCGCCATGACGATTTTGCCTTTGCTGGATTTGGCACCAGAGCCTTCTTTTTCAAGCTCAATAAACGGCGTTAAATGGGCAACAGCCTGTTTCATGACGCGGGCAGATTTGACCACTTGTGGTAAAAACATTTGCCCAGATCCAAACAAATCGCCAACAATGTTCATGGCGTCCATCAATGGACCTTCAATCACTTCGATTGGGCGGGTGGCGCTTTGTCGAGCTTCTTCGGTGTCTTCAACGACGTAGTCGTTGATGCCTTTAACCAAAGCATGGGCAAGCCGTGCCTCGACCGTTCCTTCGCGCCATGTTAGATCCTCCTTAGATTCTCGTTTTTCGCCTACAACATCGCTGGCTACCTCTAACAAGCGTTCGGTTGAATCTTCGCGTTTATTAAAAATAACGTCTTCAATTCGATTTTTTAAATCTTCTGGAATGTCGGCATAAACCGTCAACTGACCAGCATTGACAATCGACATATTAAGACCTGCATTAACCGCGTGATACAAAAACACAGAATGCATGGCTTCACGCACTGGGTTATTTCCACGGAATGAAAACGACATGTTCGATAATCCGCCACTTGTTAATGCATGGGGTAGGGTGCGTTTTATCTCACTTACTGCGGCAATGAAATCTTTCGAGAAATTTCGGTGTTCATCAATACCTGTTGCGACCGGAAAAATGTTTGCATCAAAAATGATGTCTTGCGGTTTGAAGCCCACTTCTTGGGTAAGGACCCGATAAGATTCTGTGCAAATTTCAACCATGCGCTCGTAGGTGTCGGCTTGGCCTTTTTCGTCAAAGGCCATAACCACAACTGCGGCTCCATAGCGCAATATTTCACGCGCTTGTTTTTTGAACGACACAGCCCCTTCTTTAAGGCTGATAGAATTTACTACGCCTTTGCCTTGTACCGATTGCAAGCCCGCTTCAATGACGCTCCATTTGGATGAATCAATCATAATCGGAACCCTGCAAATATCAGGTTCAGACGCGATTAAGCGTAAAAAGGTTGCCATGGTTTTTTCAGCGTCCAACATGGCATCATCCATATTGACGTCAACAATTTGCGCTCCATTGGCCACTTGCTCGCGGGCGATATCTAGTGCTTGGCCGTATTCACCATCACGAATTAATCGTGCAAATTTCGCGGACCCAGCAACGTTGGTCCGCTCACCAACGTTAACAAAGCCTGTTACGTCGTTTAACGTTAAAGGCTCTAAGCCACTTAGTGCAGATTGGGGCGCTGCATCAGGAACAACACGTGGCTTTGCACCGTCCAAGGTGTCTGCAATATCTTTGATATGGGGCGGTGTTGTGCCGCAGCAACCGCCAACAATATTAACGAAACCGCTTTCTGCAAATTCACGCAATTGCGCAGCCATGTATTCAGGGCTGTCATCGTATCCACCAAAGGCGTTTGGTAAGCCTGCATTTGGATAAACACTAATGTGAGTGTCGGCTAAATTCGAAACGGCTTGAATATGCGGGCGCAATGCTTCTGCCCCCAGCGCACAGTTGAAGCCAACACTTAACGGATTGGCATGAGAAATTGAATTCCAAAAAGCTTCGGGTGTTTGCCCAGATAACGTCCGCCCAGATGCGTCGGTGATAGTGCCCGATAACATGACGGGTAATTTAATTTGTTCGTCGTCAAAGAATTTAAGAACCGCATAAATAGCAGCTTTAGCGTTTAGGGTGTCGAATACGGTCTCAATTAAAATCGTATCAACGCCGCCATCTACCAAACCATGGAGGGCTTCTGTGTAGGTGTCGACCAACCCTTTATAGGTTACATTCCTGTAACCCGGATCATTGACGTCGGGCGATATGGACGCGGTGCGGTTGGTCGGGCCAACGGCTCCGGCAACAAAGCGCGGTTTGTCTGGTTGTTGAGCGGTTAATACATCAGCGGCTTCACGGGCCAATTGGGCGCTTTTAAAATTGAGCTCGTACACCAATTCTTCCATGCCGTAATCAGCTTGAGCAATTGAGGTTGAGCTGAAGGTATTAGTTTCAACAATATCGGCCCCGGCATTGAAAAAGTCTTCGTGGATTTGGCGAATCACATCGGGCTCGGTCAGGCTCAATAGATCATTGTTGCCTTTGACGTCTTGGCCCCAATCGGCAAAGCGTGCGCCGCGGTAATCTTCTTCAGTAAAGTTATGATCTTGGATCATTGTGCCCATAGCCCCATCCAAAATCAAAATCCTTTCTCTCAATAAGGCGTGCAGCCGTTCCGTTTGGTCTGGCTTGCGTTTCCTATTCTGTTTGTTGTTTGCAGCGGTTAGGGGCGCATCAAGAAGATTTGTATTAGACATGTTACTTAAGCTTTCGTTACGGGTTGTGGGCGGACGCCGAGGATATGGCAGATGGCAAAGCACAAATCGGCTCGGTTCATGGTATAAAAATGGAATTGATTAACGCCATTAGCACTCAACGCCCGGCATTGCTCAGCGGCCAAGCTGGCGGCAACAAGCTTCCGCGCTTCAGGTTCATTATCTAAGCCTTCAAACAAATCAGCCATCCATGCAGGGATATCTGCCCCACATCGCTTGGAGAATTCGGCAACCCGTTTGAAGTTTGTGACGGGTAAAATTCCGGGAATGATCGGAACCGTGATGCCTGCCGCACGGGCCCGCTCTAAAAATCGTAAATAGGTGTCGGCGTTAAAGAAAAACTGAGTGATGGCTTGTGTTGCGCCCGCATCAATTTTGCGTTTCAGATTATCCAAATCAGCTTCTGGGCTGGAGGCTTCGGGGTGGGGCTCTGGATAGGCAGCAACGCTGATTTCAAAGTCAGCTACCTTTTTTAATCCATGAACCAAATCAGCTGCGAAGGCATATCCTTCTGGGTGCGGCTCATACTTGTCCGCCCCTTTGGGGGCGTCACCACGGAGCGCTACAATATGCTTAACGCCTGCGTCCCAATATTGACGGGCGACAGCATCAACTTCGTAGCGCATTGCACTAACGCACGTTAAGTGTGCCGCCGGCTCCAAATCAGTTTCTTTCCGAATGCGCGACACGGTTTCATGTGTCCTCTCGCGCGTTGTTCCCCCGGCCCCATAAGTGACTGAAACATAAGACGGGTTAAGCGGTGCCAATCGTTGGACAGAGTTCCAAAGTATTTCATTGGCTTTGTCTGTATCGGGCGGGAAAAATTCGAACGATACGCTAACATCCACCGGCAACGGTGATGCGATGGCAAGTTCAGACGCAGGCGCACGTCCACTAGAAGAAATGTTCATAATTCCAGGAGGTGTTGTTTTTCTTTTCATTAGGAAATTCCGTTCGCAGATTGCAGATTAGTTTCATTAAGTTGGGGTGTTGCTATTGTCTGGTCCACAAATGTTGGTTTTTCAGCAACCCAAATGCATACAGTTAAAGGCGATCCGGGTAATTTAATCGTAGATTTAGGGGTTAACCCAGCGCCTGTAAACCAGGTGTCCGCTTCTGTGTCAGCAAAGCCCAAGCGCCGATGGCTGTCGTTCGCGCGCAGGTGCTCTAAATCATGGGGGGCAAAGTCGACGACAACCAATTGCCCGCCGGGCTTTAACACCCGCGCCGCTTCATGAATGGCAAGGGATTGGTCATCAACAAAATGGAGGACTTGGTGAATGACGGCCAAATCAAATGTGTCCGCCGGGTTAGGGAGTTGGTATAAATCGCCTTGCCTGACTTGGCAGTGGGGCAGGGATGCGGCTTCTAGATTGGACCTGGCAACCGCTAACATCTCGCGCGATTGATCAATGCCTTCACCTTGGGTTAAGCGCGATCCAAACCGTTCTAGCAAATGTCCGGTTCCTGTACCCAGATCGATCATGGAGGAAATGCGTTCCCAATCGAGCTGGTTAATAATCTCTTTTTCAACGTCCGCATCATCCACATGCAAAGATCTGACTTGATCCCATTGTCCCGCCATTTCACGGAAATAGCTGGCAGCGTGTTCGCTGCGGGCGCGCTTAACTTCTAAAAGGCGCTCTCTATCGCGTTGAATGAGGTTGTCATCGGTTGGGATCATTGTTGATAAATGGGCCGCCAATTCTGCCCCAGTTCCCGATTGCGCTAAGCGATGGAAAACCCAGCTGCCTTCCCGAATGCGTTCAAGAAGGCCCGCTTCAGATAATAACTTTAAGTGGCGAGAAATGCGCGGCTGGCTTTGGCCTAGAATTCGAACCAGTTCGCTAACGGTCAGCTCGCCTTTTAAACACAGCGCCAAAATGCGCATGCGGGTCGGCTCAGCAACTGCTTTCAAAGCATTTAATAGGATATCCATCAAATTATTCCCAAAAAAACTGGAAGCTATATTTCGTGTTGTTGCACAGTAAAATAAATACATCAAGATATCTTTATATATTTATTTCTATTCGGAGCTCTTGTATTGATTTGAACCAATTATATTCCTATATGATGAAACCGGGGAAAGGCCCCTGCCATTCACAGGCATTTGCCTTGGTGAAGCCATTTCAGAATAATCCACCACACATTTACATGTAACAGCGTGGTGGCGCGAGACCCGCTCATTCGATCACATATGAATTTGTATGAAGTGAGATATGACAAATACGACAACTATTCCTTCAATCACGTCCTTACAAGCGCAAGCAAAACGGATGCGCTCCAAGCTCGGAAAGGGTGGGCATCCGATCAGTCACAGCCAATCGCTGGAAATTATAGCACGCCAATCAGGATTTAAAGATTGGAACACGATATTTGCTGTGGCAGGTAATAACCAACAAGAATGTCCATTGGTGAACGCGTGATGGGGTCTATTAAGGGCAATCGTTCGCCGGTGAAGTTCTGGGGTTAAAACTTCAGCATACGTCGGGGTATTACCCAGTGACTATTCATTTTGATGAGCCGATTGATGTTGTAACGTCCGAACGTTTTTCAGCGTTCCGCCAACGGGTATCGGAAACGATTAACGCCCAAGGCATAACATCTTAGAAAACCAGCAATGGTCAGGCGTAAATGCTCCTAAATTTTAATGTTATCAAGATAGAATACGGCAAAGAAGGGGCTTCCTTGCACTTCAATTATTGTTAAATGGAAACTCTCGATAGCCAAATACTGATGATGCGTTAAATGAATTGTAACCATAGCGACGCACTATGTGCTCATGGAATTGAAGAATAGAATTTTATCTTTCAATTGGTTAGTCCTGCTTATGGGCATTTTTATGCTGGCTTCCGGTTGCGCTAATCTGCCCGATCCTGCCGACCCGGAAGCGGTAGCTGTATATATGCAGGTTAATGACCCTATAGAGCCTACAAACCGTTCGGTTTTTGCTCTTAATAACAACCTTGATAAGGCTATCTTAAAGCCAGTGGCTGAAGCGTATAGTGATTCAATACCAAATGCGGCGCGGCTGGGGATACATAATGCGCTAAATAATCTGCGAACGCCGGTCATTTTGCTGAACGATGTTCTACAGGGAAATTTGAACCGCTCTCTTATGACATTTATGCGGTTTGTGATTAACTCAACTGTTGGCATGTTTGGATTAGTAGATGCTGCCTCGGAATTGGGGATGGCACGCCATATAGAAGATTTTGGGCAAACGTTGGCTGTTTGGGGTGTTCCGTCTGGTTCTTATCTGATGCTACTATTCTTTGGCCCCTCAAACCCGCGTGATGCGGCTGGCTTGGTTGTAGATTTTTTGACCGACCCTATAAACATTTGGACCTCTCACGCGGAGCAATTAGAAATTTCTTTAGGGCGTGATGGTGCTCATGCGATCAATAAACGTGCTCTTAATCTCGAACTTTTGAACGAAGTTGAAAAGTCCTCTCTTGATTTTTACGCGGCTATCCGTAGTTTGTATAAACAACGACGTGGTAATGAGATTTCCAATGGTATAGTTAACACTCTACTACAGACATCTGGCTTAACGAATTATCCAGGACTTCAGGAATTAGACGACGAAGAACTGTCGCGGAGAAAGTAAAAAATGCTCAAAAAGTTTGGTTTGGTCGGGGCTTTAGTTGGAATAGTCCTAAGTGCGGGGTTTGGCGTTTCGGTTAAAGCTGATGCTATTGAAGATGGATCGCGCCAATTTATTCAAGTCATGGCCGATCAAGCCATCCAGTCTCTTAGAGCAGATGGTCTTGCACAGGCGGAGCGGGTTAAACGTTTCCGAGTGCTGTTTAATGATAACTTTGCTGTAAAAAGTATTGGAAAATTTGTTCTTGGGCGGTACTGGCGTAAAGCGAATGATGACGAAAAAAAGGAATATTTATCCCTTTTTGAAGATTTAATGGTCATTTCATACGTTGACCGGTTTGGTAGCTATGCAGGTAACGCTCTTAAACTTAAAAATGCCCGAACCGAAAATAAAACAACAGTCACAGTTTTTTCAGAAATCAAACGCCCCGGCGGCGCTAAACCCATTCATATAGATTGGCGCGTTGGAACAAATGGCACCATCTATAAGGTTTTGGACGTCGTTGTTGAAGGGGCTTCTATGAGCAGTACTATGCGGTCCGATTTTGGCTCCATTATTCGCCAGAAAAATGGAAAAGTTTCTGGTTTAATTGATGAGCTGAAGAAAAAAAACCGTTCACTTCAGGCGGAAATGCAGAATCAATAGACTTCCGTTACCTATAGCTTTTATTGTGCAAATTATGAAACATGATTACAATGCGATTATTAATATTGCTTAAGGCGCATAAAAGACGTGTCGTTCCGTATTTATTGAAGCTTTAAGAGGTGCTCTGTGACGGACGAAGAACCCCTACAAAAATTACTGGTTGTTGATGATGAAAATATTATTAGTCAACTGATGGCGGCACTCTTGGCTGGTTTTGGTGCGGTTGACATGGTTGAATCGGACGAATAAGCCTTGGGGAAAGTGGAGACTTTTAATTCGGATATGATCATCTTTGACATCCAAATGTCAGGCATGGATGGATACGAGAATTGTAAAAAACTCAAGAAAAACGAGAGAACGGCATCAATTATCAAATACCTTACTAGGTTGTCGCCAAGTTCGAACAACCGCAATTGATATCGTGTATAAAGTAGAGATATTTCGTAAATGGTTCATGCAAAGTCACTCTCTTCATTTGCATGGAAAACGTTTATACTAAAAAAGCATACCGTCAATACTCGTGGGTCGAGAAAGTACCCACCAGTTCCCGCAGAAAAACGTTTGATTTTTCGACCCTCGATTACCATCAAGGGAGAGACTATCTATGCCTCTTCTTTTAGTAAAAAAGCGTTTTTTATTTTTGTCTATAAGTAAATTATAAGGCCTCGGCATAGTCGAGGCCTTATAACATCGCCAATTGATAGAAGAAGAAGTTAGCGCGACAAAGGCTTGTACTTAATCCGGTGCGGTTGATCCGCTTCTGAGCCTAGGCGTCTGTGACGGTCGGCTTCGTAGTCTTCGTAGTTGCCTTCGAACCAAACCACATCACTATCGCCTTCAAAGGCGACGATGTGGGTCGCTAGACGGTCTAAGAACCAACGGTCGTGACTGATGACGATGGCGCAGCCTGCGTATTCACTGATGCCTTGTTCAAGTGCGCGCAAGGTTTCGACGTCCAAATCGTTGGTTGGCTCATCCAATAGCAAAACGTTGGCTTGGGATTTAAGCATTTTGGCTAAGTGGACGCGGTTGCGCTCACCACCAGATAACTGCCCAACCACTTTTTGTTGGTCGCTGCCTTTGAAGTTAAATTGCGACACATAGGCCCGGCTTTGGATCGTTCTTTTGCCCAGATCAATCTCGTCCTGACCCTCGGAAATTTCCTGCCAAACGGTTTTCTTCGGATCAAGCGTGTCGCGGGACTGGTCGACGTAGCCCATTTTGACGGTCTCGCCAATGCGGATCGTGCCTGTGTCAGGCTCTTCTTGGCCGGTAATCATGCGGAACAGGGTAGTTTTACCCGCACCGTTGGGGCCAATAACACCAACAATCGCGCCGGGTGGAAGCAAGAAATCTAGATCGTGGATCAAGTTTTTGTCGCCGTAAGATTTGGTGACGCCTTTGGCTTCAATAACCAAGTTACCCAGACGCGCTGCTATAGGGATCACGATTTGAGCTGTATCGGTTGAAATTTCTTCTGACGCGCGAACCAGATCATCATAAGCGGTGATACGGGCTTTGGATTTGGCTTGGCGGGCGCGGGGTGATTGACGAACCCATTCTAATTCTTTTTTGATAACGCGCTGGCGGGATGATTCTTCGCGTTCTTCTTGGCCTAAGCGTTTGAGCTTTTGTTCCATCCAAGCTGAATAGTTGCCTTCATAGGGAATGCCGCGGCCGCGATCAATTTCCATGATCCAGCTGGTGACGTTATCCAAGAAATAGCGATCGTGTGTAACCATCAAAACGGTGCCAACGTAATCGCGCAAATGGCGCTCCAACCAAGAAACGGATTCCGCATCTAAGTGGTTGGTTGGTTCATCCAGCAAAAGAACTTCGGGCTTTTGTAACAACAAACGACACAGTGCGACGCGGCGGCGTTCACCACCGGAAAGCTGCTCGACACTTGATTCACCCGGAGGGCAACGCAGCGCGTCCATAGCAATCTCGACCGTGCGGTCCAGCTCCCAGCCATCAACGGCATCGATCTTTTCCTGCAACTCGCCTTGCTCAGCGAGCAACGCGGTCATTTCGTCATCTTCCATGGGCTCGGCAAAACGGTTTGAGATTTCGTTGAAGCGATCCATCAAATCTTTGACTTCGCCCAAACCTTCAACAACATTTTCATGAACGGTTTTTGTCGCATCTAGAACCGGTTCCTGTTCTAAGTATCCAACGTTAACTCCTTCAGCAGCCCATGCTTCGCCACCAAATTCAGTGTCTTTACCGGCCATGATTTTAAGCAGTGTCGATTTACCGGCACCGTTAACGCCCAAAACACCGATTTTTACATCTGGTAAGAAAGAAAGGGTGATCCCTTTGAAAATTTCACGCCCGCCTGGAAAAACCTTGGTTAGATCTTTCATTACATAAGAATACTTATAACTGGCCATCGGGCGCTCCGGTTTTAAAAGGTTTGAAGATAACTATGGAAACTCTAAAATACTGTGCGTCTTTTAACGAAAAGTTGGGGATGGCGCAATACAGGGATTTAGTGGTTTTAATATGTATGAATGCAAGAAGGTCGCGGAGGGATTGGTAATCATGTATATAAGTAAAAAAGACTTGGTAAATTTTACAAAATGAAGGCGATTGAGTTGGTAAAACGTATATTTGGCAGGCGCGGGTGTAATGATTGGGATGAGAAAACCTGGGCCAAAGAAAAAAGCCGTTTAAGCGAGCGACGCCGCAGTGAACGCTGGGCCAAGTAAGAACGCCGGATCAGTGAACGCCGCGGGGATGACACTTGGGCTGATGTCATGTTTTGGCTCCTTGGTGCCGAAACATTCGACGAAATTATATGAAATAG
>JAPKAX010000346.1 GCA_028825025.1 Rhodospirillales bacterium
CAAGTGAGAAAACCACTTGCAATGCAGCTTTAGTATACCATAGCAATATTTATGGAAATTTTAGATAAACTTTGTAGTATTTTAACTGAAAAATACGTATTAACAGGTAAGGCTACCGAGCCTTGGAACCACGACTGGACAAATTCGTATCATTGGGAGCCTTTGGCAGTTGTGCGACCGTCGAACACTTCGCAGGTACAGTCTGTAGCACGTGCATGCTATGCCTCCAAAGTGGCAATGGTGCCCGTAGGCGGAAATACAGGCCTCACCGGAGGTACCAAAGCACAAGATGCTATCATGATTAGCCTCGATCGCATGAATACTATCCGAGAAATCAAGCCAAACGCGCAAGTCGCTATTGTAGAAAGTGGCGTAATTCTTGAAAAAATTCACCAAGCAGTAAGTTCACACGGGCTAATTTTTCCATTGTTTTTCGGTGCGCGTGGATCCGCTATGATTGGTGGAAACCTTTCAACCAATGCAGGTGGATCAAATGTTTTGCGCTACGGTAATACACGTGATTTGTGCCTTGGACTAGAGGTTGTGCTACCCGATGGTAGGCTCATGAACCTGATGTCAGAACTGCGCAAAGACAACACAGGGCTGGATCTTAAAAATATTTTTATTGGATCTGAGGGGACACTAGGCATCATAACTGCAGCAGTTTTGCGTTTGCATCGCAAACCTCTAGCCTATGTTACAGCTATGGTTGGCCTCAAGGATCTTAAAAACTCCTTATACTTGCTGAACCGATTGCAAAATGAAACCAACACGGGCGTTGAAGCGTTTGAATTTATGCCACGCCGCTACATCGAACGATATTTAGAAAAAAAAGAGGGCGCTTTAGAGCCGTTTGATAGACCTCATGAGATTAATATTCTAGTTGAAGTCGCTACCACTCGCGTGTCCGACCTTGAACAGGATCACAGCGGCGCACCAAAATTACGGTCAATCGTAGAGGAAGCCTTAAGCGATATGATCAAGGACGGTAGCGCCCAAGATGCAGTTATAGCACAAAACGAGGCTCAACGGCGCGTCATGTGGGAACGCCGTGAAGCTGCGGCTGAAATCACATTAGGCATTCCCGGCTCGATCGATACAGACGTTGCTGTTCCTCTGGATGATGTCTCAAAATTTCTCGAGCAGGTATCTGTTCGGGTGAAAGAAATTGATCCTAACGGAGAAGAACTTTACATCTCACATTTAGGGGATGGAAATTTACATTATAATTTTTATCCCTCAGACACCAGTGGCGCATTAAAAGAACCCATAATCAAAGTCATTGAGGATGTAGTATTAGGACTCAACGGTAGTTTTTCTGCTGAACATGGGATCGGCCTGTCAAAGAAAAATTCGATGTCGCGTAGAAAAGACCCGATTGCATTAGAGATGATGTCAGCCATTAAAACAGCGTTCGATCCAAAAAATTTAATGAACCCAGGAAAAGTCTATCCAGACTAGAGCCAAGCAAAAAACTCTGGGCCTGCTTGCGATCGCAAGTCTCGCGCCAAATCGTGACCCATCTCGGCGGCGTCTGCAATAGAACCATGGCGCTCTCCAGCTAATTTTTCGCTACCATCTGATCTCAGCACTTCGCCCTGCAAAAATAGTTCAGAACCACTAATAACGGCAAGGCCAGCTATAGGTGTTTGACAGGAACCATCAAGTTCTGCCAAAAAGGCGCGCTCTGCACTGAGTCTTTGGCCTGTTTCAAGATCATGCAGTGGCTCCAAAAACTCCAAAGCAACTTTATCACCTACGCGACATTCAATACCAACAGCACCTTGCGCTACTGCAGGTAACATAGAGTCAGTTTCAATCGCCATTGTAGCTATATTTGCCATATTCAAACGATTTAGGCCCGCCATCGCCAAAAAGGTACAACTTGCCACACCGTCGGCAAGTTTTTTTAAACGGGTCTGCACATTACCACGAAATTCAACCACCTCAAGATCCGATCGAACGTGCAATAACTGGGCTCGACGGCGCAGGCTCGATGTCCCTACCCTGGCGCCCTCTGGCAAATCCATTATTGAAGTCGAGTTGTCTGAGACAAAGGCATCACGCACATCTTCCCGAGGGAGATAAGTCTCCAGTGTCAAGCCGTTTGGTTGAACAGTCGGCATATCTTTCATAGAGTGTACAGCGATATCAATACTGCCATCCAAAAGCTTATCTTCAATTTCTCGAACGAAAAGCCCTTTACCTCCAACTAACCGTAGAGGCCGGTCTTGGATTTTATCACCTGAAGTTTGTATTACCACAATCTCAAAAGCTTCTTCAGGCAAATTCCAGAAATTCATGA
>JAPKAX010000101.1 GCA_028825025.1 Rhodospirillales bacterium
TCTCCGTGAACTTATTGAAATATTAAATACATTTAGGGATTGTTAGCACTCTCCCCGAGTGAGTGCCAGCGATTTAATCTTGTATGCCCGAACTGTCAAGGGATGGATCATGTTTTTTCTATTTTATGGCGATAACCATAGAAATTTACGCAATTAGTTCCGATTTCCGATCCCTGGGTTTTGGGCAATTGTTTTTGCATCCCATATGACCATAAATTTCTGGCGCATGGGATACACGGCCAAGGGCTTAGCTTGGGCCGGAATTTTTCGGTAAATGGCAATGATATGACCTTCTGGGTAGTCTCTTAAAAAATTCGAGAGTTGATTGTTGCGTTGCCCAACGGTTGTTAGGGGTTTTGTTAAACGCCCTAAAAATTGGAACTGCCCGTGGTTTTTACCAAAAATAGCAAGCGGGATGCCTGCATCTTCCCAAGCCTTTAATTGCAGTGATATAGGCCGCAAATCATAACGAGACCACAATACAGGGGCGAGGGCTATGTGCAAGGAGACCACAAATCCCACTGACAAAAGAGCCAACCGTACGCCCGAAGGAATCGATTTTGAGCATTTGGAGAAGAGCTCCCAAAGTGCGATAGCTAGAAGTAAAAGCCCGCCAAGACCGTTCACATCGCCAGTCCAAAAAGGCATTTTTAGGGGGATCACACCTTTTGGCAAAATAATAATTATGATCGCCAACAGTGTAAATACCAAAGCAGGGATCGCGTTTAATAAGCGTGGGGACTTAGGCAGCTCTTCAAACTGCGACAAGCTGCGCGCAGCAACCAGAGCCAGTGCTGGAAACTCAGGTAGTAAATAATGGAGCTGTTTCCCGCTTATCAGTGAGAACGCAATAAAGGCGGTTCCAAACCAGATAAGACAAAACAACTGGCTGCCATCGTTCCAAAGTTTTTTCCCGTTTGCCCGCAAAGCTTTCCACAAAGAAGGCCAAATGCACCACGGTAAAATAAGGACGGGCAGTACCGCTGTGTACCACCAAAAGGGACGCTGATGAGCAAACGATTTAACCATTCGCCCGGCGGCTTGCCCCCAAAATATTGCGTGCTGATAAGCGTCCCCGCCAGCAATCCCAGCGGGAATTGCCCACGCCAACGCCGCACCAACGCCAACGCCAATGGAAACCAAAAGCATTCCATACCAATGAAGCGCCTTATAAGGGAGGGCCGAACTAAACCCGACCATTCGCCGCGCCCAAAGCGGAGCAGTTAAAGCGACGGGCAATATGTGTAACAAGATAGCCGGGCCTTTAGCTAAAACACCCAACGCAATTGCAAGCGCTAACCAAACAAAACCAATTCGTTGACGCTGAACGTAGGCTCGGATGATGCCAAATAAACCAAGCAAACCGAAAAACGCCAACATCATATCGAACATGGTCAGCGTGACGAACAGGGTCCAAAACAAACAGCCCGTCAGAACCAATAGAGATAAATCTTGAGCCTTTTTATCATCTGGCCAAAGCGCATGGCATAACAAGCGGGTTAGAAACAAACAGCCAAAGCCGAACAACGGAGCGACCAACCGGGGCCACCATTCGTTAACGCCAAAGACACTCCAGCCCGCATGCATTAACCAAAACAAAAGCGGCGGTTTATGGCTGTAAGGCTCACCATTTAAGTGAGGAACCAAAAAATCACTTCGCAACCACATTTCCCAGGCAACGGCTAAATAGCGTGTTTCATCAACCGGTAAATGCGGCCGAGCCATAAGTGCAGTGCCCATTAAGAGAACCCAGATCAATGATGTGATATAGATCGTCGGGACACGCGCCGACATGGTCAATCTCCGCCGCCGATTTGGCGTTCCATTTGTTCGCCAATGATCTTTCCATGGCGATATTTTCGATACAGATATACGCCCAATACGCCCGATATGACAAACCCGACAATGCCAATTGCAAGCATGACTTTATCATCGACGTTAACGCCGCTGCCTAATAATGCGAAAATCGCGGTTTGTGGGATATAACCAAGTGCCGAGCCCATAATAAATGCAAAAGCGGAAACGCTGGAGACACCAGCAGCCAAGTTTGTAGTCAAGTTGCTGCCAATTGGTAAAAATCGGATCAAGAGGGTCATTGCAAACGGGTTTTCATGCAAAAAAGCATCAACCCGCTGTATACGTCGCTCGTAGCGCGACTTGACAAAATTGCGCCCCAACAAACGTGCATAATAAAAGGCTAATACGCATCCCAAAGCCGTTGCCGCCAAACCAAGCAGAGTTCCCTCAACAAAACCAAAGGCATACCCCGCCAGAAACGACACCCCTTGGCGCGGCAAACCGATGGCCGCAAACGCACCGCCAATCAAAACAAACAACAACTCGCCTTGAACGCCGCTATTTCGGATATCAGAATCGATCCAAGCTTCATTAAACCCGGCGTCAATTTGTAGGAACTTGATTAAAAACCCAATGGCAATCAACGAAACAAGAACCATGAACCCTTTTATAAGAGTGCTTAAATTCATGCGTCAGGCCTTTTCAATTGTTCAACAACTGGACGCACAGGGCGACGGATCAACCACATAACACCCCGAACATCGACAATCCCAACCCACAACCGGTTCCACACCCCATATTTAGAGGTGCCGTGTTCTCTGGCGCGGTGGTTGACTTCAACCGAAACCACCTCGCCGCCGCCCCGGATCATCAAAGCCGGTAAAAACCGGTGCATATGATTAAACTGAGGCATCCGCATAAAAGCTTCGCGCGCAAATATTTTTAAACCGCATCCGGTATCGGGCGTTAGATCTTTGAGCATTGTAGAACGGATTGAATTAGCAACTTTCGATGACAACCGACGGATAAAAGTATCACGCCGTTTTGCGCGCCATCCAGCGACCATTGTTTGTTCACTGTTTTCCGATGCCCGAGCACGTTCCAATAATGCCGGAATATCGGCTGGATCATTTTGCCCATCCCCATCTAATGTGGCTATTAAAGGGGCTTTTGCATGGCGCACACCGGTGATAATTGCAGAACTTTGCCCACAACACACTTTATGACCAAAAACTCGAAGCTCTGGATATGGATTGGTCAATTCAACCAAACGGGCCGGAGTTCCATCCGTGCTGCCATCATCGACATAAATAATCTCAAACGTTTCGCGACCGCGCAAAGCTGCAGCAATCTCTGAAATCAAAGGCTCGACATTATCAACTTCGTTCATGACAGGCACAATCACGGACAAGGCCAAGGTGGAAGACAAGGCCTGATCTTTTTGTTCGTCGGATACTGTGTTTTTTAATGTGCTCATTGGTGAATATGACTATGCCGGTTTTTGATGAATATTTCTTTTATAAGGGGCTTTTACATGCTGAATCCAGTCGATCAAAGCTCTTTCCTCATGAAGCGTAAAAATCACAAGGGCCGCAACCGGTCCAAACGAAGCCGATACCGCGAATCCGTCAACCGACGGCGGGCAAGATAGACGGCCAAAAACAATCCCAGTCCGGTCCCTCCAGCAATTAAAAAGATAACTAAAATTTGGTATTTTACCGCTTCAACTGGATCAACCCCGGCCAAAATTTGCCCGGTCATCATACCCGGCAATGCGACCAACCCAGCCGCCGACATACCGTTAATGGTTGGGATCAGGCCCGCCCGCAACGCGGCTTTAACCAATTCTCGCATAGCTACATTTATATCAGCGCCCAGTGCCAAGCGGGCCTCAATCGATTGCCGTCCTTGAACAGCGCCAGCAACCATACGGTCCAAACCAATGCTAACGCCGTTCATGGTGTTGCCCAAAATCATCCCCATAATCGGGATTGCATAGCGCGGGTCATACCAAGGATCAGGCGATATTTGTGTGGTTAAGGCAAATACAGTAACCACCGTTCCTGCTGCCATCATGCTGGCAGTGCCCATACCATACGACCACCAACCTTTAAATTTACGATCCTGGCGGGCTATCGCTTCCCGACCTGCAAACAGCACCATAAAAATAATGGCAAAACCCGTCAGGACTGGTGACGCCATGGAAAACAACGCTTTTAAAACAACGCCAACCAAGGTCAATTGAACAATCATCCGGGCCGCCGCGATCAAAAGAAGTTTTGCTATACCAAGTTGCAAGGTAATGGAAAGCCCGGCATTAACGGCAACTAATAATGCAGCAATTGCGATATCGGAATAGCTCAAGGCCAGGAAGCTCATAGCTTGGGCCTTTCAATAGGCGTTAAGCGCCCCCGATCCATCGTGTAAAAGTCATTACCGAGCCGTGCCCCTTGGGCTTCATTGTGGGTCACCAAAACAATCGCTTTCCCCCGGCCCATACGCACCTGAAGTACGGTTTCAATTTCTGAGGTGGATTTGGGGTCCAACGCCGATGTTGGCTCGTCCAAAAGCAAAACATCAGGGTCGATCAACAAAGCCCGCACCAGCCCTAATCGCTGACGCTCCCCGGCTGATAAACGGCTGATGGGTTGTTCGAAAAGTGAGGCACTTAAGCCAAAAATTAGGCCTTTTTCTTTTGCAGCGGTTAAATCATCAAAATGATCTTTTGCATATTCTGACCACCATGCAGCTTCTGCCGCCACATAGCATAGCTTTTTGCGCCACATCGGTGCCGTCATTTGATTTCGGTTTTCGGCATTTAAAGTCACATGCCCCTGATTGGGGTCTAAATCGGCAATAGCGCGCAGCAACACTGTTTTTCCAGCCCCCGAAGGGCCTGAAATCACCGCACATCGCCCCGCAGCAACATGCAGATCGACATCCATCAAAAGCGGAACATCGCTCACTTCAGTTTCTTGCCGGTTCAAGCCTTGGATGGTTAGCAAATCATTCCTCCTTATGACATAGTGACATCCGAACTTCAGACAATACAAGAGAGACCCCGATGCAAAAACAGCTACCCCAACACTCAGAAATCGTCATAAACGATTGGGTCGACTATAATGGGCATATGAACGTCGCTTATTATGTATTGATTTTCGATCATGCAACAGATGTTCTGATGGATCATATTAGCCTTGACCAAGAACACAGAAACGCCACCGGCGGCTCGATGTTTGTTGTAGAATCACATATTGTGTATGCGCAAGAAGTCATGGAAGGCAACACTGTTGAAATCGACACTCTTGTTTTAGATGTTGATGACAAGCGCCTACATTTGTTTATGACCATGAGCGAAGCAGGCTCTGATGTGACCGCAGCAACCATTGAAATCATGATCCTTCACGTCGATTTAAACACACGAAAATCAGCCCCTTTCCCTATCCATATCAAGCAGGAACTGTCTGAGCTCAAAGAACAACACGCTTCATCTGCGCAGCCTTCGCAGATTGGGCGGAAAATTGGCATCCGCAAAGCTTAGGGCACAAATGGACACCCTCTTTTCCATCGCCTTCGAGCACCTACCGAATCCGACCTTAATTATAGCTGGCGACCGACAAGTTTCCTTCGCCAATAAAGCCGCAATAACTACTTTTGGCGCGATCATCGGAAAAGATTTAGCCCTTACTTTTCGTCACCCCGATATATTAAACGCCGTTGATAAAACCCTTGCTTCCGGCAGCACTGAAACCGGCGAGCTATCCATTCCAGGACCATTGGCGCAAGTCTTCGAATTGCACACCATTTCCATTTTTGAAACGCCCGCTTCTAAATGCGTGTTGTTATCGCTTGAAGATAAAACCAAAGCCGCGCGCTCTGAAGAAATGCGGGCCGATTTTGTTGCCAACGCGTCGCATGAATTACGCTCACCTTTAAGTGCTATCCTTGGCTTTATTGAAACCCTTCAAGGCCCCGCCAGCGATGATGAGAAAGCCCGCACTCGATTTTTAGGCATTATGGGGCGCGAAGCAGAACGCATGAACCGGCTGATTGACGATTTGCTGCATTTGTCGCGCGTTGAAATGGATGAACATGTGCGCCCTAAAGGGCACGTTGATGTCGCACACACGATCCAAAACGTTTTCGATTTATTGGAAACTCGCGCAACATCTAAATCCATGGAATTAAAGCTGGTTGGTTCTGATCAGCCCAGCTTAATTAAAGGTGACAGTGATCAATTAAACCAAGTCTTTCGGAATTTAATTGAAAACGCTGTTCACTATGGCAATCCCAACACAGCCGTTGAAGTAACGATTGAACAACGCAACAACCGCCCGAATGCGCTTGAAAATGGGATTTCTGTTCACATAAAAGATTGCAGTAACGGCATTGAAAAACGGCATATCCCGCGACTGACAGAACGGTTTTACCGGATTGATAGTGCCCGCACTCGCCATGAAAATAACGCCCCAATAAGCACAGGGCTTGGGTTAGCCATTGTAAAACATATCATCAACCGACACCGAGGGCGCTTAAAAATTGAGAGCGAAATTGGGTTTGGTAGTACGTTCAGTATCTTTTTACCAAAAGAATAATCGCCCGTATGATATAAAGTCATAAAACTGAAACACATCTAACCTATAAGCACAAAAATATGTTGTATAGCTTTCATAGGAGCAGCCCAAACCGTGTATAAAGAAACCCTAAGCAAAGACCTTGGCAAACTCGTTAAAATCGAGAGCGCTGCTACAGAAACAGCGCAAAGCTATGTAAAATTTGGCACCTCATTCGTTTTTCTGGCAATTGTATGGTTTGTCGCCAGCAGCTTCACTTCTGGAATTGATAATCCAACGTATGTCATCGCCGCAGGTGTCATCGGTGGATACATGGCGCTTAACATTGGTGCCAACGACGTAGCAAATAACGTCGGACCTGCCGTTGGAGCTAAATCGCTGACCATGATGGGGGCAATTTTAATCGCGATTGTCTGTGAGGCCAGCGGCGCGTTAATTGCCGGTGGTGATGTCGTCACAACCATTTCAAAAGGTATTATTGACGCATCGCAACTCCCCAATTCCAACATCTTTATTCCGACCATGATGTCAGCGCTATTGGCTGCGGCACTTTGGATCAACATCGCAACTTGGGTCGGTGCCCCGGTATCAACAACCCACTCAGTTGTTGGCGGTGTCATGGGAGCCGGAATTGCGGCCGCTGGATTTGGTGTGGTCAACTGGCCCGTCATGGGAAAGATAGCCGCTAGCTGGGTTATCTCGCCGGTCATGGGCGGCATTGTCGCTGCATTATTCCTAGCGTTTGTTAAATCGAAAATCATTTATCAAGAAGATAAGCTTGCCGGTGCGCGTCGTTGGGTCCCAGTTTTAGTTGCTTTAATGGCTGGTGTATTTTCTGCCTATTTATGCATGAAAGGCTTAAAGCGCATTTGGGAGCCAGACCCTCTTATTGTCACAGCGATTGGCGTTGGCATGTTTATTGTCACATACGCCATCATGCGCCCGATCATTGCGCGCAAATCTAAAGGCATGGAAAACCGCAATAAATCAATTCGTGAACTGTTCCATATTCCATTAATTTGTGCAGCAGCCCTTTTATCGTTCGCCCATGGTGCAAATGATGTAGCAAATGCTGTTGGGCCTTTGGCCGCCATTGTTGACAGCGCGTCGTCTGGTGCTGTCGCTGGTAGTAAAGTTGGCATTCCAACTTGGGTGCTGTTTGTGGGGGCTGTTGGGATCAGCATTGGGTTAATGCTGTTTGGTCCTAAATTGATTAAAACGGTGGGTTCTCAAATTACCCGATTGAACCCCATGCGGGCTTATTGCGTAGCGTTATCTGCAGCCATCACCGTGATTATTGCAACGACTTTGGGCTTGCCGGTTAGCTCTACCCATATTGCGGTCGGTGCGATCTTTGGGGTTGGTTTGTACCGCGAATGGAAAACATCGGGCCAAACCCACATCAACCATGGCAAGTTTAAGAAAGCCAAAAATAAGGCTGAAAAAACAGAAACCCGTGGGTTGGTAACGCGCGAAAAAGCTATGTATCGGAAACTGGTTCGCCGCCAACACCTTATGACGATTGCTGCGGCTTGGCTCATAACCGTTCCCTTATCGGCTTTGTTAGCAGGTGGTCTTTTATACCTGATGCAGATGTTTATTATATAAGGTATATCCAATGGTACCAAAGAACATCACAACATCCTTCGATGACGACCTAAAGCGATTAGACAACATTATTGCTGAAATGGGTGGGTTAGCCGAAGTTCAATTGGCCGATGCGATTGATGCTTTATTAAAGCGCGACGCCAACAAAGCCGCTCTGGTCATTGCATCCGATAAACTGTTGGATGCGCTTGAGGCTGAAGTTGATGGCTTAGCTGTCCGAATGCTCGCATCACGCCAACCCATCGCCGAAAATTTGCGGATTGTAATCACGGCACTTAAAACCGCCAGTGTCATTGAGCGCATTGGTGATTATGCAAAAAATATAGCAAAACGAAGTGTTGCGATTTCCCAGTCAACGCCCATTGGTCCAACAAAAACCATTGGGCGCATGGGCGGACAAGTTCAAAACATGATTAAGAACGTGTTGGATGCTTACATGACCCGTGATGCGTCAAAGGCTGAAGATGTCCGTGCCAGCGACGGCGAAGTTGATGCCTTGCACACCAGTTTATTTCGTCAATTGCTGACTTATATGATGGAAGATCCAAGCCATATAACAGCTTGCACGCATTTATTATTCATTGCCAAAAACATTGAACGAATTGGCGATCATGCAACTAATATTGCTGAAAACGTTCATTTTCTGGTCCATGGAAACGCCCCAACTGAGGAACGTTCGAAAGAAGATGATTCGAGTTTTATCATGGTTGAGCAAATGACCCAAGCCGAACTGAAGGAGAATAAACAATGAAGGTTCATATCCTGATTGTTGAAGACGACCCTTCTTTAAGCGAGCTGCTTGCCTATAATTTTGACAGCGCCGGGTTCAAAGCATCCGTCGTTAGCGAAGGCGGTGAAGCTCTGCCAACAATTTTAGATGAGCTGCCCGACCTTATTATTCTCGATTGGATGCTACCTAATTTATCTGGGATCGAGATTTGTCGCCAAATTCGTCAACACCCAGATATTAAAAAAACCCCGATCATTATGCTGACAGCAAAAGGTGAGGAAGCCGAACGCATTCGCGGGCTTGAGACAGGTGCTGATGATTACGTCATCAAACCCTTTTCGCCCAGTGAATTGATAGCCCGCATTAAAGCGGTTTTGCGCCGCACTCACCCTCAAAAGTCAGCCGACCTGCTTGAATTCCAAGACATCACCATGAATTTAGAAGAACACCGGGTCAGCCGGGCAGGTACAAACGTCCATTTAGGACCAACCGAATACAGGCTGCTTCGGGTTTTTCTAGAAAAGCCGGGCCGGGTATTTTCACGCGATCAATTGTTAGACCGGGTTTGGGGCCGCGACATATATGTTGAAACCCGAACTGTTGACGTTCATATCCGAAGACTTCGAAAAGCCCTAGAGACCCCCGGCACTGAAAATTTAATCCGAACCATTCGTACCGCAGGCTATTCCATCGATATTCCCTTATGCGTCTAACACTTGTTTTATAGGGGCTTCTTTTTTAAAGGTTTTATTCACTGTTATTCTTTTATACTAATTTTAGTGAATTATGAGAAATCCTAAAACCAGCTATTTGCGGGCACTTATTTCGCTCCGCCGTCTTCTAAGAAACGACCATTTGGTTCTTTCTGCCCTTGGGCTTGCCATTGGTGCATTAACGGGCGCTGCTATTGTTGGCTTTCGCGAGTTAATTAGTTTCATCCAAAATATTCTATTTCAGTCCAATTCTGAACGGCTTTTTCAACACGCTCAAGATCTGCCGTGGTGGCAAATTATTCTGGTTCCTGCTGGGGCTGGGCTGATTGTTGGGATTATCATTCATCGGTTTATGCCAAACCAGCGCCCGCAAGGTGTTGCTGATGTGATTGAAGCTAATGCGCTCCGCGGTGGGCGAATGTCCGCCAAAGCCGGTATTGGGGCCGCCATCACCAGCGCCATTTCCATTGGGGCTGGTGCATCTGTCGGCCGCGAAGGCCCTGCTGTTCATATTGGCGCATCGCTAAGCGCATGGATTGGCCAACGCCTTCATTTAACCCGTGCGTTAAGGCGCACGTTACTGGGATGTGGTGTTGGGGCTGCTGTTGCAGCTTCATTTAACGCCCCCATTGCTGGCGCTTTATTTGCCAGCGAAGTTGTTGTTGGCCATTACGCACTTAAAGCGTTTGCTCCCATCGTCATTGCCAGCGTTGCCTCAACCGCGCTTTCGCGTTCTGTGTTTGGAGATTTCCCGGCTTTTGCTTTGGATTCTAAAATTATTGCATCCTTTTGGGAGTTCCCAGCCTTTGTTCTGTTGGGCTTAATCTCTGGCATTACTGCAATTGTCTTTATGCGCTCAATTTTCTTAGCCCAAGACCTCGCCAACAAATCGAAACTTCCGATTTGGGTGAGGCCCATGATGGCCGGTATAATGGTTGGTGTTATCGCCCTGTTTTACCCACAAATTTTGGGCATTGGTTATGGAGCCACAGAATCCGCCCTGCTTATGCAATTTGGCTTCGTAACGCTTGTTGCCATAGGTGTTGCCAAAATTGTTGCTACCGCCTTTAGCATTGGTTGGGGCTTCGCGGGCGGCGTATTTAGTCCTGCTTTAGTTATTGGCGCCATGGTTGGCGGATCGTTTGGTGTTGCTGCAACGGCTGTATTCCCAGACCTGTCATCCGGGCCGGGAGCCTATACCATTGTTGGCATGGGGGCTGTTGCCGCCGCCGTTATGGGAGCGCCCATTTCAACAACCCTTATTATATTCGAGATGACAAGCAACTACGCCCTAACCCTTGGCGTGATGCTGGCTGTTGTTGCATCGTCTGAAATCACTCATCACTTTTTTGGCCGCTCTTTTTTTAACAATCAACTCAAGCGCCGGGGCGTCGACGTTAAAGAAGGCTTCGAGACAGAAATTATGAAGTCTATTAAAATCTCTCAAGTCTATTCGGAAGATGGTGAGACGATTTTAATGAGTGCCTGTTTGCAAGATGTGCGGATCAAATTGCAAAACTCACCGCTTGGGGAGATTTTTGTCCTCAGGGATAACGGCGAGCTGTATGGAACTA
This sequence comes from Rhodospirillales bacterium, assembly GCA_028825025.1. Lineage (GTDB taxonomy): Bacteria > Pseudomonadota > Alphaproteobacteria > Rhodospirillales > Casp-alpha2 > JABMNT01. Next base: position 10,997 of record JAPKAX010000101.1, read on the forward strand.
TAACATTAACCGATTTAAGCGATTCTGCCTTTGATCACGGCTTTGATGATTTGGTAACAGCTTCTGATGTGGCGCGCCTTCATCCGCCCATTTTGGTTTTATCTGATAATTTAGAAACAGCCCTTGCCGTTATGCGGGATTCTGGGGAAGAGCATATAGCCGTTGTTGATGACATCCTATACATGGCTTTTAAAGGATGCGTTCATCACCGCGAAGTCATGGCGGCATACAACCGATTGTTATTGCAAACCCGTCACGAAGA
>JAPKAX010000347.1 GCA_028825025.1 Rhodospirillales bacterium
TGCCGTTAGCGCATCAAATCGACGCGATATATTTCGAATTTCAAGCCTCGGATTCGACAAGAGAACGCGCCTAACTGACAAAAACACTCAGGCTTATTTAAGTGCGAAAAGTTAAATTAGCAACAGCTCGCCTCTGCGGCATCTGCGTAAGCCACAGCCTTAAAATGCCGTAATGCTTATCAAAATTTCCGATAAAATCAATATCTGGTACAAATCTGGTCTGATCGAGCATATGCCATGTATTGGCGCATACTGGAGAAACTTTGCTAGTCTCAATCAAATGATGGCCATCCAGTGGCAAATAAGGGTGCAATTCTCGATCGTACCTTTGTAAATCACTGCTTGGCCATAGTTTTCACAGTCGCTTTCCAATGCATCTAATTTCCAAAGCCTATACGTGGCCGAGGTGAATTTTAACGGCCCCACAGCCGCCTCAAATACAGGGTTTTTAATGGTATTTAATGGTAATAGGCCGGTGCCATAACCAAGCGGGGATCAGTAAACCCAGAAGTCTTGGGTAAATTAAAAAAATCATTCTAATAAAGCGCACCCGACAGGCATTCACCATATAACACGTGATCGCGCGCCATTACGGCAGGCACGCGACGATCTGCGTAGACATCAGAGAAATACAGCTGCCCGCCCAGCTTCAACAAATTGAAAGCCGGACGCAACACCTCCCGTTTATCTGTCGCAAGGTTCACAACGCAATTGGACACAATAATATCAAAGGAGGTCAGATCGAGCTGCAAATCTGCCAAGAATTCAATGGATTCTTTATGAAACTCAACATTAGATTTTGCATAGCCATAAGCGTCGCGATGATGGTCTTGGTGGGTACGCGCCACATCGAGTTGTTCATCGGTCATATCGACCCCCACAACAAACCCTTGCTCGTCAACCATTTGTGGTAGGGCGTAAACATCACGTCCAGCGCCACATCCTAAATCCAAAAACTGCGCACTTTTCAGAGCTTCAGGTGCAATCAATCCGCACCCGTAATAGCACATCAAAACTTCATCATGCATCGGAGAGAGAACTCCGATGCCAAGTAGGTATTTCAGCAAGCTCGCAAAGGCATTGGTACGAAGAGCGGCTGAAGATTGCAAAACCTTGCCATAATAATCTTAAACGTTTTTATGTTGCATCAGGACCTCAAAATTGTTCACATAAAATTAAAACTACACATCGGTGCAAACAAGCGACAACATGGGCTGCAACACGGGTAGGTAATTAATGTAAATATAAACTGTAAGACCGAGGAAACCGTGGCGCCCCTTCGGTTATAACCGTTAAATCGTTGCGTTGGTACCGCCACCGTCCAGCAAAATATTTTGACCAACGATATATCCCGCATGTTGAGAGCATAAAAATGCACAGGCCGCACCAAATTCTTCGGCAGTGCCATAACGGCGTGCCGGGATTGAGGCTTGGCGTTGTTTTTGAGCTTGCTTCATCGAAATTCCCTGCGCTTTCATCACGCCACTGTCCAATGAAACAGCTCGATCGGTGGCATGAATGCCGGGAAGTAGGTTGTTGATGCTCACGCCCTTGTCGGCCACCTGCCGCGCCGTGCCGGCGACATAGCCTGTAAGGCCCGTACGCGCTGCGTTGGACAGGCCCAAAACTGCGATGGGAGCTTTCACCGATTGGCTGGTAATATTCACAACCCTACCCCACCCGCGAGCCATCATACCCGGCAGGCAGGCTTTCATCAGGGCAATGGGTGTAAGCATATTTGCATCCAAGGCCGCAATAAAATCATCTCGCTCCCAATCGGACCAAAGACCCGGAGGCGGTCCACCTGCATTGGTGACCAAAATATCAACGTCGCCCGCCGCCACAACAATCATCGCTTGGCCCTCGGCCGTTGTAACGTCACAAGCCACCGCAGTGACTTGCACCCCATAGGTTTCACGAATTTTTGCGGCGGTGGTTTCGAGCACCTCCGCGTTGCGCCCATTGATCACAACATTGACACCCTCGGCAGCCAAAGCCTCTGCACAGCCACGCCCCAACCCTTTAGAAGAAGCGCAAATAAGTGCTTTTTTACCTGAAATTCCCATGTCCATCGTTTGTCATCCTTGCAACCATTTATTATAACTACCACTCATTAAGCAGCCTGAACAATGCGAGTCAAAAAAATTAAAAAAGTGTGAATTTAAGCTTACATATATAAAAATATCTTATGAAAATTTATCAATTATACTCCTGCGCCTGAATTGACCTTATGATATTTGGACCTGCGATTCACTTCGCCGCATGGTCACGGGCGCGGCGGTCTATA
>JAPKAX010000348.1 GCA_028825025.1 Rhodospirillales bacterium
TTGGCGTTGAAATTAAAGGGGCGTCGCGTTGGTTGCGGGTGGGCGGTATTTCAATCCAAGCATCAGAATTTGTGAAACCTGCATTTGCAGTTTTAGCGGCATGGATGTTTTCAGCAAGCCGTCTTGATGATCGTATCCCTGGATATGCGATTGCAACGAGTATGTATATATTTGTTATCGGATTGTTGTTGCTTCAACCCGATGTGGGAATGTCGATTGTGATATCGGCAATATGGGGAATTCAGATTTTTGTTGCCGGCTTGCCGTTGATCATTGTGATCGCAGTGGCAGGATTTTTCTTAGCGGGAAGCTTCGGGGCCTATTTTGCTTTCGATCACGTGCGTGGCCGTGTTGATCGATTTTTAGATCCTAATGTATCTGAAGGATTTCAGGTGTCGCGTGCGATTGAAGCATTTCGAAATGGCGGCTGGACCGGGCGTGGTCCCGGTGAAGGCCACGTTAAAGAAGTGCTGCCAGATGCCCATGCTGATTTTATTTTGGCCGTAGCGGGTGAAGAGTTTGGCCTCATAATTTGTATCGTTATTGTCGCGCTATTTTTGTTCGTTGTTTTACGTGGATTTGCTCGAATTTTTAAAGATGATGATTTCTTTGTGTTGTTGGCTGTCACCGGATTGCTTGTTCAGTTTGCCATTCAAGCAATCATTAACATGGCATCAACACTGAATTTAATGCCACCAAAAGGGATGACTTTACCCTTTATTTCATATGGGGGGTCGTCGACATTGGCTTTGGGTTTGGGTATGGGAATGATCCTAGCTATGACACGGTATCGGCCTTCGCAAAGGGGGGAACAATGAGTAATAACCAAGTGCCTCTCGTGGTTTTGGCTGCTGGTGGGACGGGCGGGCATGTCTATCCAGCTGAATCATTAGCCGCTGAAATGCTAAACAGGAATTACCGTTTGGTCTTAATCACGGATCGCCGGGGCGATGCCTATGGTGGTGTTTTAGGTGATTTAGATACATATCGCGTTCGGGCTGGTGGTGTCGCCGGAAAAAGTATTATAGCCAGAATTAAAAGTGTTGCTGAAATTGTAGTTGGCGTGTGGCAGGCGCACAAAATTCTTTCTCAATTGAAGCCGAATGTTGTTGTTGGTTTTGGCGGATATGCATCTGTTCCAACAATGGTTGCGGCATCGTTTGGCTCATATAAAACCGCAATCCACGAGCAGAATGCAATCTTTGGGCGGGCAAATAGATTGCTAGCGCCTCGGGTTGACCGGGTGGCTTCTTGTTTTTCTGAATTGGAACAAGTTCCAAACAGTGTTTTGAATAAGGTTGTTGAAAGCGGAATGCCTGTTCGTACGCCGATAATAGAGCAACGTGAAACGCCTTATCCTGAATTAAATGACAATTCGCCGATACATCTTCTCGTGTTAGGGGGATCACAAGGTGCTCGAGTTTTAAGTGATGTGATTCCCGATGCCATCATTAATTTACCAAATTATTTGAAAGCCCGAATTCGTATCACTCAACAATGTCGCCCAGAAGATTTAGACCGTGTTCGTGCCCAATATTTAGGCGCGAAAATTAATGCTGAATTATCTTCTTTTTTTATAAATATTCCTGAACAAATGGCACGTGCACATTTGGTCATTGGCCGTTCTGGCGCATCGACAGTTGCGGAAGCGTTGGTGGTTGGCCGGCCATCAATCATGGTCCCGTACAAGTACGCGATCGATGATCATCAAACAAAAAATGCCCATGCCGTTGACGAAGCCGGAGCCGGATGGCTGATGGCAGAAAAATCTTTCACGTTTGAATCTTTAAGTAATCGATTGGAAAATTTGTTATCGATTCCGAACACGCTAACAAAAGCAGCAGCGCGTGCAAAAGCATCTGGTCGCCCAGATGCAGCTAAACGTTTAGCTGATATAATTGAGGAACTGATGGCCCAAAGCGGATCAAATGATAGTAAGTTTGAAAATGGAAGGAGTGTCGTATGAGAGCTCTTCCTTTAAATATTGGCACCGTCCACTTTATTGGTATTGGTGGCATCGGCATGAGCGGTATTGCTGAGGTATTGCATACCCTTGGATACACCGTTCAAGGTAGCGACATGTCGGCCAATGCCAATGTGGAGCGCCTGCGCGGTATGGGTATATCGGTGTTTGTTGGCCATGATGCTGAAAACCTAGGCGACGCCCAAGTTGTTGTCGTATCGACTGCTGTAAAAGCGGATAACGCTGAAGTGATTACCGCACGCCAACATTTCAGCCCGGCGAACGACAGGTATCAACTTTTGGCGTGCGGTAACCAC
>JAPKAX010000102.1 GCA_028825025.1 Rhodospirillales bacterium
AGAACTTAAAAGCCGTTGGATTAGGGAAAATCACAACTGAAATCCTAGACGCCCCCACCTTCTATTATGCCGAAGACTATCACCAACAATATCTGGCAAAAAATCCGAACGGGTATTGCGGATTGGGTGGTACGGGTATCTCATTGTAAATAAAAGATTTTTCGATAATTATATATTTAATTCCTTATGTTAATAATCTCAATATTTACAATGTGTAAACAATGTGTAATCAAATTCTTATGAATAAATACTTCTTTTTATACTCCACCTTGCTAATTTGAGCGTCTTTAATTGGTCGACCTAATTTGTAAATTTTGTAGTATGTTAAAATGGAAATCTGACTTGATTTTCTGCCCCCTTTAAAATTCTTAAAAAATTACAGTTTTCCTAGTTTACTGTCCTCAATATCTATCAGCAGCATTAAATAGCGTCAAATACAGTTAAATTTTGCTGAGCATGCGTCGTTCTGTAATTGGTGCTGCATTGCTAGCGGGACAGCAAAATTGGCGTGCGGTTGGACAAATATGAGCTTGCGAGCAAATTATATTTACAAAACACTCTAATTAGCAGGCCAGCAACATGATCAAATACACGCATCTCTGCCTAAATGGGCAGAATGGAAACCAGACATTATACTTCCGCTTTCCGCACAGGTGCGGACATAAATTAGCTGCTCTGAAAGAGTCTGTTTAGTGCCAATATCGGAAGTCTGGCTAGATCATTACAGATGCAGGAAATCGTGATAAATGTAAATATCCGCTCCCAGGTATATTGTGTTAGAGCATTTTATCTAAATTGGTTTGATGCCAATCTCATCGTAAAAGTGGGCCATATAGGCCGTTTCGTATATGCCAGTTTGTTTCAATTCTCGTCGTTTGATCTCAGTAGCCCCAAGATCAATTTCACCTTCATTGATAACAACACCGTAGACATCGTTAGCATACGCAGGTGTGATCAACTCGTTCAGGACATCGACGACGATTTTCTCAGGCTCTCTTTCGAGAGGGTCACCAAAGCCACCTGCGCCTGCCTGAATATGGATGAACTCATCACCCTTGACCATCGGCACGCTTGCAGTTGGGCATACGGGCAGTAATTTTTGCTCTGAGCCATGATTGATGATGTTCCATGATGGCGTTCCAGGAAGACCGTCAGACAGGCCATAAGGCTTCACTTTGCGTCGGTCGGAACGCATGATCAGTTTTGCTTCATCAGCAAGCAGGCGATATCCCCGCTGCAAGGCGGCCCCGCCTCTGTGGCGTCCTGGACCACCGGAGTTTTGGACAAAAGAATATTTGGTGATCTCGACAGGTTGGCGTGTCTCCATCAACTCAATTGGTGTGTTCCCCAAGTTCGCAGCCGGGTTCGAAATGCCTTCCTGACCATCACGCGCCATACTTCCACCCCAGGCCCCCATCAACCCACCAGACGCCATGAACGGCTTGTTGTTATGATCCCTGCCAGCAATGTGCGGGGCCGATGATCCGCCTTCATTGGCCGCCGGAATTCGGTCAGGCAGAATCTGTGCAAAAGCACCGAGAAGTGCATCAAACATCCGAAAACAGGTTATGCCACGGGCACCGCAGGGCGCGGGTTCAACCGGGTTAACCAGTGATCCAACAGGGGCGGTCGCGGTAATAGCGCGCATATAGCCTTCACAATTGGGGATTGACCCACCAATCGCACATCTCACCGCCAAATAAGACATGGCATTGGTTGTCGGGAATGTGGCGTTAATGGCGTAATTAACCTGATCCGATGTCCCGGCCCAGTCGATCAGAACCTGATCACCGGCGATGGTCAAATTGACCTTTAACCAAATCGTCTCAGGGTCCTCGCCCATTCCGTCTAGGCAATCTTCAAAGTAAAACGTGCCATCTGGCAGCTCTGAAATTTCAGCACGAATTAAGCGTTCAGCGTAGTCATGCAGCTCTTCCATATAGAGGCGGAATTTTTTAACACCGTGGGATTCGATCAACGCCTGCAACGCTTGCCCACCATTATTACACGCCGCAAGTTGGGCCCGCATATCACCCATAACATTGACGGGCTCGCGGGTATTTTTTTCAATCAGGCGAAAAATGGCATCATTGGGAACGCCCGCATCAAACAACTTAAGGGTCGGAATTCGCAACCCTTCCTGATAAATCTCACTTGCGTAAACACCCATTCCGCCAGGCGCGATCCCGCCAACATCGGACTGATGGGCAAGGGTCCCAACAAAACCTTCGAGTGTTTCGTTAACAAAAACCGGCTTGATGATGTAAAAATCAGGAAGGTGCATGCCCCCGGAGCCGTAAGGGTCGTTAAAGATAAATATATCGCCCGGGAAAATATTTCCCTCATATAAAGATGTCATCTTTTGCATGGCGTCGGGGAACGAGCCCAGATGAACCGGGGTTGTCAGGCCTTGCGCAATCGTCTGGCCCTTATGGTCAAAGACGGCTGTTGAATAATCCATTGAGTCGCGAACGATGTTGGAATAGGCCGAGCGCATGATGACCAGCGCCAGTTCATCGGCGATTGCGCCAAGCGCGTTTTGGATAATTTCCAGGGTTACGAGATCAATTTTCATGTGGACCATCCGATTTTCTGGAAATTAAAACATTGTTTGCCGCATCGACGGACACCGTCCATTCCGGTGGGACGACAATCGTTGAATCGTATTCCTCCACAATGACGGGCCCGGTCATTTCAATACCAACCAAATCCGAACGCCCGACGATTGGAGTTTCTTGTGAACCTGAGCTTGCACCAAAATAGGCTTGGCGAATTTTTGGTTTTTTAGGGGCAGCGGCTTTGGTTTCAGTTAACGGCGGCTCAATATCATTAACGGCAACCTTGGCAATAACCCGCAAATTGACGATTTCGACTGGCTCATGTTCGGCCTTGTGCGAATAGGTGCGGAAATGCTCATCATGGAACGCTGACGCCATTTGTTCGCACTCAATCGGCTCACCATCATTATCAAGTGGCACTGTTAGCTCAAAAGCTTGCCCCGCATAACGCAAATCAGCCAAATTCTGGACGCTGGTTTTTCCACGCTCAAACCCTTCCTCTATCAACGCATCAATCGCTTTGCCTGCGAGGTCGTCAAAAATTCGACGAACATCGTTGATTTCAATTTCATTGGTCAAACCCGAAAATGACTTAACCAACTCATGCGTATTGTCTGCGACCAGAAGCCCGTGTGAGCTGAGCACACCGGGGTTGGGTGGGACCAGAACCTGTTTCATGCCAAGTTCATGGGCGATGGCTGTGGCAACAATGGGGCCATTTCCACCAAAGGCAATTAAGGCATAGTCACGCGGATCACGGCCCCGGTAAGTTGATACTGATTTAACAGCCCGCACCATGTTGGCAACCGCTACATTGAACACACCCAGCGCCGCCTCCGGCAGGGGCTTATCCAAAATCGTGCAAACCTGCTCTTCAATGGCCTTTACTGCTTTTTCGGCATTTAGCGTGAGCGCTCCGCCAACCAAGTGACCGGGGTTCAAATACCCCAATGCCAGAATAGCATCGGTCAGGGTCGCGGTTTCACCGCCGGTGTCATAACAGACTGGTCCCGGCACAGAAGCCGCACTTTCAGGACCAACTTTAAGCAAACCACCTTTATCGAACCGGATATGACTGCCGCCACCCGCACCGATTTCTGACACATCAATGAATGGAAGCTTGATAGCGTAACCTGCTCCTTTGACAAGTTTACTCGAGATATTTATGCCAGCCCCGATTTCATATTCACTGGTTCTGGTCGGTTCCCCATTTTCGACGATTGCCGTTTTTGCCGTTGTCCCCCCGATGTCCAAGGTAATAACTTCTAGCATTCCGGCTTTTCTAGCGATATGGGCAGCGGCAATAACCCCTGCTGCTGGACCGGATTCGACGAGGTAGGCTGGTTTGGCGATGGCTGCATCCAGGCTCATGCGCCCGCCCGCAGATTGCATAACATGAAATGATTTTTGAATGCCCGTTTCTTCCAAGCGCTGCTTAAGGTTGGTCAGGTAACTGTTCATCACCGGTCCCAAGAATGCATTGACCACTGTTGTGCTGGTACGTTCATACTCGCGAATTTCGGGCAAAACCTCATGTGAATAACAAACAAAAATATGAGGCGGTAGCATCTTGGACAGGATATCCTTGATACCCTGTTCATGGACCGGGTTTGTGTAAGAATGTAACAAACACACGGCAACGGCCTGAACGTCAGTATCTATAATACGCTGTGCAGCGGCCCGCACCGAGCTCTCATCGAGGGCCGTTCTGATTTGGCCTTTCGCGCCAATGCGCTCTTTTACTTCAAGCCTCAATTGCCGGGGCACCAGGGGCTTGGGCTTTACATAATCAAGGTTATATAATTCAGGCACACGAACGCGTCTGAACTCTAGAATATCGCGAAAGCCTTCAGTCGTAATTAGAGCGGTTTTGGCACCCTTTCCTTCCAGAACGGCATTGGTTGCAACCGTTGTCGCATGAACAACTTCTTCGACTTCGCTTGGGTCAATCCCGTTTTCTTCAAGTACGCTTTTCATGCCTTGTGAAATAGCCCGTCCGTAGTCATCAGGGGTCGATGATATTTTCTTGGTTAAAATATTGCCGTCTTGATCCAGCAGGACAATGTCGGTGAAGGTGCCACCAATATCTATACCAACCCGGTAGTATCTTTTTGAACTTGATTGCATTATTATGTCTTTCAAATTTTCATCAGAATGCGGTCAAGGAAGTCCTGGGCGCGCTTTGAATGGGGATTGGAGAAAAAATCGTTTGTTTCTTTACGTTCCACAATTTTGCCTTCATCCATAAAAACAATTTCGTCGGATACTTCGCGGGCAAAGCCCATCTCATGCGTCACCACCAGCATGGTCATGCCATCGTTGGCGAGGTCGCGCATGGCGCGCAGAACTTCGACAATCATTTCCGGATCAAGTGCCGAGGTCGGCTCATCAAACAGCATCAACTTGGGTTCGAGAGCCAGGGCCCGGGCGATGGCGGCACGTTGCTGCTGACCACCGGATAATTCAGCCGGATGTTTGTGGGCCTGGTCTACAATATCAACCCGCTCCAGAAGAGTTAGGGCATGAGCCTCAGCATCGGCTTTTGATTTACCCTTGGCATGGCGTGGTGCCAGGGTGATGTTATCCAAAATCGTCATATGCGGGTAAAGTTCAAAATGCTGGAAAACCATGCCAATGTTGGAGCGCAAGGACGCGATGTTCGGGCACTCACGCAGGCTTTGGCCTTCAAAATAGACGTCGCCTTCCTGAAAGTCCTCCAAGCGGTTAACGCAGCGCAGGAGTGAGCTTTTACCCGATCCGCTGGGCCCACAGATCACCACACATTTACCAGCGGTAAAGCTCGTGGAGATATTATCCAAGGCCTTGAATTTTTCATACCAGAGACTCAAATCCCTGATATCGACTAATGGATCGCTCATTTAAGTCCTCACTTTTCGTTTTTCCATTTGCCTGGCAAGGCTGGAGCCCGCAAAACAAACAACGAAGTAAACAATGGCGGCAAACGTATATAGTTCAGCCGGGCGTAAAGTTATTTCGGTAATCAGGAATGTTGAGTTCAGGAACTCACGCAGTCCGACAACATAAGCAATGGTCGTTCCCTGAAATACGATGACGCATTCGGTAATCAAGGCCGGCATCATATTGCGCAGCGCCTGCGGCAGAACAATCATCCGCATGGTTTGAAAATAAGTCAGCCCGGTTGATAACCCGGCCTGGATCTGGTTGCGCCCGACCGATTGTATGCCGGAGCGGATAATTTCTGTGAAATAGGCCGAAAAGAAAACAATAAAGCCGATCATCACCGAGGCGAAATCACCAACCGGTCTGCCAATGATTATCGGCACCAGGAAGAAAAACCAAAAGACAATCAGGATCAGCGGGTTGGAGCGCATGGTATTAACGAAAATAGCTGACGGATAACGTATCCATGATCTGCTACTGATCCTGCCAACAGCGATCAGGCATGCCAGTGGGAACGCGAAAATCACCACCAAGGTGGCAAGCTTCACACTCATCCATAATCCCTTCATGAGGAAAGGAAGGTGGGTTGCGATGACGCTCCAATCCATTCTTCTATATCCTCATTTCTTGGCAATCAGGCCGGGAATGCGCAGGCGATGTTCGAGCCAGCCCATGAACAATACAACCGTGGCCGTGGTCGTCATATAGGTCACCGAGGCCACTGAGTAGGCCTCAATCCCGTGAAACGACCAAGCCTCGATGGCTTTGGCAGAACTGGTAATTTCAGAAACACCGATGGTCAGGGTCAGGGCAGAGTTTTTGAAGATGGTCAGAAACTCCGACGCAATCGTCGGGATCATTACCCGAAAGGCATAGGGAATTATGACGTAGCGATATATCTGCACTTCGGTTAATCCCGATGACCTTGCAGCATCAAACTGACCCTTTGGTATGGACGAAATCCCCGATCGAATATGTTCGGCAACGCGCGCTGCTGTAAACAGTGAGAGCGCTAACAACGCGGTTATAAATGGAATGTGGGGCAGTCGGTTCCACGACAACATCCAGTCATGGGGCAGCATTAACGGAAAAACGAAGAACCACACGAACAACTGTACAAGCAACGGAATGTTTCGAAAAAACTCAACATAAGCCGTGCCGATAAAACGCAGCCACGGTGATCGCGTCATGCGGATGGTGCCGATAATGATGCCTATCGTCAACGCGATAACCCAGGCTAAAAGTGATAGATATATGGTGGTGGTGACGCCTTCGATGATCCATTCCTTATATGGATCCTCGAGGAGCATCGGCCAGTCGAAATCATATTTAAAGGTCATGGCATTTAACCCGCAGCGTCCAGCTTCGAAAGCGCGTTAGCGATGCGCCTGGTACCACGTTCAATCTCGGCGACACCTGATTTGAACACCACTCGTAAGTGCCCTTCACCGGCCTCACCAAAAGCCGAACCCGGGATCGTTGCGACGCGTGCCTGATCCAGAAGATAGCGTGACATGTCAATGGAACTCATGCCAAATTTGGAGATATTGGGGAATGCAAAAAACGCCCCTTCGGACATGAAACAACTCACACCCTCAATACTGTTCAAACCGCTAATCATGGCGTTTCTCTGGTCTTCGTAGTTTGAAACTATGTCGCCGAGCGCCAAATCACCTTCACCAATACCGGCCGCAATGGCCGCCTGTACACCAGCTTGGGCAAACGTTGTTGGACAGGTTACCAAGTGTGTATGAATAGACAGCATTTGGTTGATCACGTCTGCACTGGCGGCAATCCAGCCAACCCGCCAGCCCGCCATGTTATAAATTTTGCTGACCGTCTGGGCGGTAATTGTACGTTCTGCCATTCCTGGTAAAGATGCCATGGAAATAAATTTTCTATTGTCATAAACGAAGTGCTCATAAGCCTCGTCCATGAGCACGCGCAGGTCAAATTCGTGGGCGAGTTCTGCAATTTCCATAAGCTCATCTTTGCTCAGACAACGCCCAGTGGGATTATGAGGATTACACAGAATCAGCAGACGGGTTTTAGGTGTGATTTGTTGTCGGAAGCTCTCGACTGTCGAGCGAAAACCATGCTCCTCCGCCAGTGGCACAATCACGGGGGTGGCACCGGTTATTTGGATCATGGGTGCGAAACTGATCCAGCCGGGATCATCAAGCAGCACCTCGTCACCGCGATCAAGCAACGCGAGCAGGGCCGTCAAAACCCCTTGTTTTGCCCCAACGGTAACGATGATATTCGTGTCTGGGTCCGCAGCGAAACCGTTTTCGGTCAATAATTTGTCTGCTATAGTTTGGCGAAGGCCCGGTAAACCACGGGAATTGGAATAAAAAGATCCTTCAGAATCATTCATTACAACTGCCGCAGCTTCGCGTGCAATTGTTGGTGTGTGACCTTGTTGTCCAAAATCGACGACATCAACACCAGTCCGGCGAAGTTCCTTGACCTCAGCAATGATCGCCAGAGACTGGGAAGACGTAATATTTGCCATGCGGTCAGCGAATTTCATAACAGTTCCTGTTGAAGGTCATATTTAGAGAATGGATTGAAGCACTACAAACTTGCTCACTGTTATAAAAACCATGCCCATAGGCGCACATCTTATAGCGTGGCGTTGTACAGGAGGACAAATATCCTCCTGCACATTTGCCAATTGCTCAGCTATTTATTCAGGAACTTTTCAGCACCCCAGGAACACTGGTTGTAAACAAGCGTCCGTACTGTATCAGACTGAGCTTTTTGATAACCAGCTTTCGGTTTGCTACCTGAGAACCACTCATCCCAAAGCTTCTCATAACCACCGGTCACGATGAAGTAACACAGCGAGTGGTCGACCATATCTTTCCAGTCCGAATCATCCTCTGGCAAAATAATGCCGTTCAGATTACAGAACAAGGAAGGGCCGTTGACTTGCCAGTTATCGGGGTTAGGTGATTTATTCGCCATACTGACCAGGGTATCTCTAAGTGTAACATGAGCGTCTGTCTTGCCCTGAGAAAGTGCTAAAAACCCGGTGGAGTGCTTATCGAAGGGTACGACAGTCGCCGGTGGGTTAAGTTTGCCTGATTTACCCAACGCTGTGATGTAACGTTCTTCATTGCTGCCCTTCGTGACACCAACGCGCTTCCCGGCGAGGTCCATGGTGGTTTTAATGCCACTGCCTTTTGCAGAAAGTTTTTCCACGCAGACGCCATTGTTAATAATGGAAAAATCAATCACACTTTCGCGTTTAACCGACCGTCCGGTCGTCCCCAGCACCCAGTCAAGTGTGCCGTTAGCGATCAACGGAATACGGGTTTGTGGGGTAATTGGCTTGAAGACTAGATCAAGCTTCATATCGATTTTTTTCTCGATAATACCGTGAATGGCCCGGCTTAAGTCCATCGACCAACCAATCCAGTTTCCAGACGCGTCAATATAGCCATACGGCGGTGCTGATTCTCTAGTACCGACCAAAATTTGCTTGTCGCGTTTGACTTTGTCCAACACGCTTTCGGCCTTAACATCAAAACTGAAGCTGCCGCAGCCTGCAACAATCGCCAACGCAACTGCTGACTTTATGAGTTTAGATAAATTCATCAATTTGCTCCCTAGGGGTTTTTGAAATTATACTTTTTCAACCATAGCAAGCATTGTATGTAGGTTTTTGAACGCTGACAAATTAAAAGACCTGAACCCAGTGTTTAGCAAAACTAAACTCAAGAGGTGTTTTTCTTGTGAAAATAGGTAATATTAGATTCGATAATTGTGAGAAACATGGAGTTCGACATTGGCCAAGCATCCCCCCCTGCGCTCACTTGCCGTATTCGAAGCCGCTGCGCGAAACGGTAGTTTCTGGCGTGCTGCGGATGAATTGAACATTACTAAATCAGGGATCAGCCATCATATCAAAGCCTTGGAAGTTTTTTTAGGCACAAAATTATTTATTCGCCTAAATCGTGGCGTTCGCCTGACCGTGGAAGGTGTGACGTATTACGAATCAATTCACGAGGCCTACCGTCATATTGATGACGGAACCCGGCGCTTGATCGGCAGCCCGCAACGCGAAACATTGACCGTTCAGTGCGGCGTCAGTTTTGGCTATCGGTGGCTAACGCCAAGACTACCACTGTTTTTATCCGAAAACCCTGGTATCGATTTACGCATCGTGACACCGACGGCCAAACTTGAAGACCGCTCAGATCCGATCGACATTGAAATCCGTTATGGAGTGGCTTCTGAGCCTGGAATGCACATCGAATCTCTATTTGAAGAGAACATCGTTCCCATGTGTAGTCCGGTTATTCTAAAAGACCGCGGCCTTCTAGAGCCTGGTGATTTGAGTAAGTTCCGGTTGATTGAATCAGAATTAATTGATTATTCTTGGTCGTCGTGGTTATCTGCCAACCATATCGTAATTTCAGATTTCTCTCGCCTCAGATTCGATAACATCATGCTGGCCCTTCAGGCTGCGGCCTCAGGTCTTGGCATCGCACTGGAAGGGGAATTCCTTGCCAGCGAAGAACTGGCCGCTGGGCGACTGGTCGTGCCGCCTGCGCTGCGTGGTCTCGTAGCCAGAAAATCACTCAGAAATTTCATCGTTCCGGAAACCCAGGCTAACACAGAAAAAGTTCAGATATTCCGAGATTGGCTGTTTCGTATGATTGACAGCTAAACGTTGGTGCAATTCTTGTTTGCCAATAATGATTGATGAATTTGAAACCAACTGTCTCAATATTAACAATAAACAATATCATCTCTAATTTCCGTTCTGGGCCAAGAACAGAAGTTTTACGGTCACAAAAATTAAGTCTGCTTAGGTCCTGATACCGGAAGTTTCCTGATCTTATTGAATAAACAACCAAAACAGCCCGGTCGACCAGATTACTATTTAACTATTCGTTCAATTTGTGCCTAAATTGAATAATATTTTGAATGGATTAATAGCATGAGCAAACAAAATTCTGAATTGACAGCAAAGCTTAGTGATCTCTGGAATCAATATGACCCCAAAAGCAAAAGACAAAGCGGGATCTAGTTTAGTTGCTATTCTTTCTATGTTTCCTAAAACAGGTTCAACAGCTGCCGTGACTGGACATATACCTATGGGCTTTGTTTGGTCAAACGAAGAATTCATTGCTCTGGCTGTGGCAGAACACGAGCATAAGTTACGTCGTGTTTACTATGGCCCACGCCAAGGTTCCAACAACCATGTACTTAAGGAAGATGCGACATCGCTTGTTTTGTATCGCAGATAGCAGGTTATCTAATATGTCGATGACAACGGGACAATCGCTTTGGTAAATACCTTGTTCCCAAGTCCCGTATACAAACTAATCCAATCGCTCAACATCTGCTTGTGAAACGCCGTCCTTGCATGTGTTAAGCTGCGCTCACAAATTTGCTTCTCCGTATTAAACTTGCCCCGAAGCTAGATGACAATACGTACTACACAGTGACTGACTTGAACCAGCCCATGCTTGATCATGCTTGATCATGCATCATCAAACCAACCCACTAACAACCAGATCACCTGGGAAACAAGCAGATGCCTTGAACCTGCCATTTGAAAACGCCTATTTTGATGCCATTTGTTGTCAATTTGGGGTGACGTTC
>JAPKAX010000349.1 GCA_028825025.1 Rhodospirillales bacterium
AGTGTGTAGGCGGGAGACCGTCTCCAGGGTTCGAATCCCTGTCTGTCCGCCAAATCCCAATTACTGTCGATTACATTCAAACACACAGAGAGCTATTGAGCTATAAAAACATAATGTTTTTTATGTTTACGTTTCTACTGGATTTACTTCGATCCTTTCTATACTCTTTCATTGAGTGGTATGAAATGTGGTATTTTGTAAAATGGCTATTTCTGGTAAACTAACAAAGAGGCTGGTTGAGAACCTTGGCGCCGGGCGTCACGGGGATGGAAACGGTCTTTATTTGGTTGTTGACCCATCTGGTGCACGGCGTTGGATTGTCAGGGTCGTTGTAAAAGGCCAAACTAATAAAAAGGGCGCACCGCTTCGAACTGACTTCGGATTAGGGGGTACTGATATTGTCCCACTAAACCAAGCTCGCGAACGCGCCTTAGAATATCGGCGGATGGCGAAGCAGGGCTTAAACCCTCGCTTTAATGCTAAGCAAAAAATACCAACATTTGAGGAAGTCGCGCAACAGGTTTACATTGAACGATTGCCAACTTGGAAAAACCCCAAACATGGGCAGCAGTGGATTAATACGCTGCGACATTACGCATTCCCAAAGATAGGTCGTATGCCAGTGGACAGTATAGGCCAGCCAGAAGTGTTGATGTGTGTATCGCCAATCTGGACAGAGAAGCACGAAACAGCGCGGAGGCTGGCCCAACGTATTAAATCGGTTCTTGATGTGGCAAAATCAAAAGGCTTTCGTGACGGTGAAAATCCTGTGTCTGCCATTAAAGATGCCCGGGTGCTTCCTAAAGTAACTGCTAAGCCAAAACATCATGCCGCAATGAAGTGGCAAGAAGTCCCCTCCTTTTATGCTGATTTGAAAACGCGCAACGCAATGGCGGCCAAGGCATTAATGTTTACTTGTCTGACTGGGTCGCGGACATCCGAAGTGCTGGGTATGCGATGGGACGAGCTAGATTTGGAGGCTCGCCTTTGGGTCTGTCCTGAAAGCCGGATGAAAGGAAATGTTGAGCATAGGGTGCCGTTAACTGATGAAATGTTGGAGATTGTAGAGCCACTAAAGGCAATGGCTTCTGAATACGTCTTTGAGGGGCAGAAACGCCACAAGCCGCTCTCTAATATGGCGATGTTGATGCTACTGCGGCGCATGAAAGTCGAAGGCGCTACAGTTCATGGTTTCAGGTCAACTTTTCGAGTTTGGACAGCTGAAGTCACTAATACACGGCGTGAAGTAGCCGAAATGAGTTTATC
Organism: Rhodospirillales bacterium; assembly: GCA_028825025.1. Classification (GTDB taxonomy): domain Bacteria; phylum Pseudomonadota; class Alphaproteobacteria; order Rhodospirillales; family Casp-alpha2; genus JABMNT01. Next base: position 1,267 of record JAPKAX010000349.1, read on the forward strand.
ACATAAAGTGGGTTCGGATGTAGAACGGGCGTATGCGCGATCAGATCTTCTAGATCGTCGACGGTTACTGATGGAACGCTGGTCGGGGTTTGTAACGGGGCAGGGTGGTCAAGTCATCTCAATTGAAAGGCAGTCGAATGAAAAAGAGTGATGACATTGATAGCGCAGGAAACCCGATATGTGTTGTAACTTATAGTTCTGGATTGACAGAAAACAGCATCGCATTTGATGGGCGATGCGCAGACTACAGTGATGATGAAATTCAGGCTGTTTTGGATGGCCAAGAATATCGACCGTTGCCCATGCCTAGCTCAGACCTTTTAGATTATTACTTTCAAAATGTTGCGCAAGCCGATACCCCAGATTTTTGTAAGGAAGTCCTTGTAGAGGCAGAGGTTCTTGAAGGCTCTGGTTCACTTACACGGGTGGTCGAGTCTACTTTTGATAAAGTGCATCTGGACAAGTTTAAAACGGAAGCTGGGAACAACTGGATCATCGCAGCTGTTGCCTTTTATGTTTTTAGAAACTTCCAAACTTATTCTTTACAATTTTATGCTGCGTCCGCTCTTTATGAGACTTACGTCTTAAAAAGACCTTTTCGGGCAGGATATATTACCGCAGAAATGATCTGGAGGTTCGAACATGAAACTAGTGCATTACTTGGACAAAAAAACAAGAAGGCATTGCAAGCTGCGGAAGATGCAAAGCCTATAAGGGCTAAATTAAAAAGAGAGCAAAAGTTGGACCGCGTTGCTAAAATTTGGCATGAACAAGCGGTGGAATTGGGAAACAATGCTATGCGAAAAGATTCTAATGCCGCACATGCCATATATGTAAAAGCATTAAAAGGTCGTTATCCTGAACTATTAGTAAAAAAATCAAGCAAAGTTATAGGACCCGATTCAATTAAACGCCTCCTTCCAGAATTAAGAGAACGAGATAAAATTGGATAAAACGGCGTAATTGCAAAGTTTGGGAAATAACGGCGTAATCGT